>NC_009659.1:3900000-4110251 GCF_000013625.1 Janthinobacterium sp. Marseille
ACTGCAATCGCCGTCATGCAACTCACACGTACCGTGCATCCTCCGGCCGGCTCCAACCCGGTGATCGTTATGCTGTCGGCACCGGCCTGGAGCTTCCTGCTTACACCGACCCTGATCGGCAGCATCATCGTGGTACTGGTAGCGATTGTTTTCAACAACATCCCGAAAGAACGCTCGTATCCGAAGTATTGGCTGTAAGCCCTACGGGCCTTGCTTTCAGGACGTTCACAGCTGTTTCCACACACCGGATATATGGTCGTTTGAAGAGGTACTCAAAACGACCATATATCCGCCGCATCAAGTTTTATCCCCTTCCGCAATTTCTACGTAGTATCCACAAAAAACTTACGTGGTATCCACAATTCACATTTGTTTGCACGACGTGAATACGTGATATCCACAATCTGAATATCTCATATTCTTGCTTTCAGGCCTAGCAAAGGACGCGCTGTTCTTTGATAGTAGCGTCGTTGAATTAAATAAACACGAGCCGCGCACGAGTTTGGATGAGTTACAAACTTTTCCGACAGATCGATGCGGTTGCAAATGATCGAAATGAATCATCCGTTGTTTATTACAACGAGGGTACTGAGTAATCACACAGTTTAATCACGATTATGACGTGCATTTTCATACTTGAGAGTTGAGAGAAGGCAAAAATGAATCAAACAACTACGCTAAGTGCTACTGGCACTGTTAGCCGTTCGGCATCCTACCGCTGGATGCAATTGATCCTGGGTATCGTTGCGATGGCCATGATTGCAAACTTGCAATACGGTTGGACGTTGTTCGTCGATCCTATCGCAGCAAAACACGGCTGGAGCCGCGCTGCAATTCAAGTTGCATTTACGATCTTCGTTCTGACCGAAACATGGTTGGTACCTATCGAAGGTTGGTTCGTAGATAAATTCGGTCCACGTCCAGTCGTTCTGGTCGGCGGTATCCTGTGCGGTCTGGGTTGGTTCATCAACTCGTTCGCTGATTCGCTCGCAACCTTGTACTTCGCAGCAGTGATCAGCGGTATCGGCGCTGGTGCTGTGTACGGTACTTGCGTTGGTAACGCATTGAAATGGTTCCCGGACCGTCGCGGTCTGGCAGCTGGTTTGACCGCTGCCGGCTTCGGTGCTGGTTCCGCTGTCACCATCATTCCTATCTCGGCAATGATCGCTACCCGCGGCTACCAAGATGCGTTCCTGTACTTCGGTATCGGCCAAGGCATCATCGTTGTTCTGGTTGCACTGTTCCTGACACGTGCTCCTGAACACAAAAAAGGCGATGCAGTCGCAAACGTTCAACAAACCAAACGTGATTACAAGCCAAGCGAAGTTCTGCGTGAACCAGTGTTCTGGATCATGTACGCAATGTTCGTGATGGTTGCTGCTGGTGGCCTGATGGCAACTGCACAACTGGGCTCGATCGCTCGTGACTTCAAAGTGTTTGACGTTCAAGTCAGCATGATGGGTCTGACCTTGCCGGCACTGACTTTCGCACTGGCGATTGACCGTGTATTGAACGGCTTGACCCGTCCATTCTTCGGCTGGGTATCGGATCAAATCGGTCGTGAACCAACCATGTTCATCGCGTTTGCTATCGAAGCAGTTGGTATCCTGGCTCTGTTCCACTACGGCCACAACCCATTCGCATTCGTTATCCTGACCGGTATCGTGTTCTTTGCATGGGGCGAAATCTACTCGCTGTTCCCATCGACCTGCGCTGATACATTCGGCAGCAAATACGCAGCATCGAACGCCGGCCTGCTGTACACCGCAAAAGGTACCGCTTCCCTGCTGGTCCCACTGTCCGCAGTGTTGGCATCCGCAACCGGTGGCTGGTATGCAGTGTTCGTCGTTGCCAGCGCATTGAACGCAACCGCAGCTTTGATGGCATGGTTTGTATTGAAACCATTGCGCGCCAAGCACATGGCAAAACCAGCGATTGCAAGCAACGACTAATCGTCGCTTACAGTAACTAGGTGTAAGTCTTAAGACCGGCCTTCGCGCCGGTCTTTTTTCGCCTGCAATTTCGTCACTGCCGCCACAACGGCCACCCTGCCATCCCGCCGCTTACGGCCCTGCCGCACTTATATGTGCTTATGTGAGCCAGCACTCTCACTTTTCGCATAACTTCGGGTAGCATAAGCAACAACACTCGAAGCTCCGCTCACAAGGCCTCCTATATGAACTATCCCGAAATCCAGCAAAAGACTTTCCTGGCCTTATTGATCGCCTTCTCGCTCGCCTTCATCGGGATCTTGCTGCCCTTCTATGGCGCAGTGTTCTGGGCCGCGGTGCTGGCTATCCTGTTTTCCCCGTTCTACCGCAAGCTGCTGATCAAAATGAACCAGCGCAGCAACCTGGCCGCGCTCACAACCCTGGGGATTTGCCTGGTCGTGGTCATCCTGCCGCTGGTGCTGATTTCGATTTCACTGGTACATGAAGCTACGAACCTGTACAGCAATATCCGCTCCGGCCAGCTGAACTTCAGTGTCTACTTTGAAAAAGTCGTCGCTGCGCTGCCGACCTGGGTCGTTAATCAAATGGATAAATTCGGCCTGACCAATATCGCGACCTTGCAAGCCAAGCTGTCGCAAGCCGCGGTCCAGGGTAGTGAATTCATTACCAAACAGGCGATCAGCATCGGCCAGAATACCTTCAACTTCCTGATCAGCTTCACCATCATGTTGTACATGCTGTTCTTCCTGCTGCGCGACGGTGACAAAATCGCCGCCCGCATCCGCCAGGCAGCGCCTTTGAATCCTGATCACAAACGTACCCTGTTCAATAACCTGACCACTGCGATCCGCGCCACCGTCAAAGGCAATATCATCGTTGCCGCGGTGCAAGGCGCCCTTGGCGGCGTCGCCTTCTGGTTCCTAGGTGTACAAGGTGCCTTGCTGTGGGGTGTACTGATGGCCTTCCTGTCGCTGTTACCTGCAGTCGGTGCGGCGCTGATCTGGGTGCCGGTTGCGATCTACTTCCTGCTGACAGGTGCAATCTGGCAAGGCGTAACCCTGATTGCCTTTGGCGTCCTGGTCATCGGCCTGGTCGACAACATCCTGCGCCCTATCCTGGTCGGTAAAGACACCGCCTTGCCGGATTTCGTCGTCCTGATCTCCACCGTCGGCGGCATGGCGTTGCTGGGCTTGAACGGCTTTGTGATCGGCCCGGTCATTGCAGCGCTGTTTATGACGCTGTGGGATATCTTTTCTTCCGGCAAGCAAAAACAGGAAGCGGAAAAACTGCACCGCCCTGACTAAACGGGCAGCAAACGAAGCACCAGGCCGGCAGATTGCCGGCTTTTTTATGCCCGGCCCAAACGCCTTGTCTGCTTGTCATCAGCAGCCATACGCGTCAATTTCTGCGACAATTCGCGCTATGAATTCAACATTAGTCCCCGGCACAGAGCAGTTCCATATCGCCTTTTACAAGTTTGCCAAACTGGCGGATGCCGATGCGGTCGTCACCGTTTGCCGCGAACTCACGCAGGATCTGCTCGGCAGCATCCTGATTGCAGAAGAAGGCATCAACGGCGTACTGGCCGGTGATGCAGTCGCCCTGGATCGCTTCGAACAGGCGCTCCGTACTGACCCACGGCTCGCTGGCGCGTTCAGCAATATCGTCTTCAAACGCAGCGCCTGCAAGACCGCACCGTTTGCCCGCATGAAGGTGCACCGCAAATCCGAAATCGTGTTCCTCGGTGTCGATAATGTCGACGCCATCGGCAAAACCGGCATCGACGTCAGCCCGCAGGAATGGCGCGAATTGATTGCACAAGACGATGTGGTGGTGATTGATAACCGCAACAGCTTTGAATTCAAACTCGGCAAGTTCAAGAATGCAGTCGACCCCGGCGTCGATAATTTCCGCGACTTCCCGAAATACATAGAAGAGCATGTGCCGGAATGGCAAGCCAGCGGCAAGCGCGTGGCGATGTATTGCACCGGCGGCATACGCTGCGAAAAAACCAGCGCATGGATGCTGGATATGGGTGTGCCGGTATATCAACTCGAAGGCGGCATCCTGAATTACTTCCTCGAAATGCCGGATGCCGAAAAAGACTGGGAAGGTGAATGCTTCGTCTTCGACAATCGCATTGCACTCGATACCAAAATGCGGGAAACGGACACCACGCTGGAAGATGTGTACGGTGGCGAACCTGATTGGGAATGGCGACTGCAACGCGCCAAACGCCTGGACGCAGACAGCGAGTGAAAACCGGCGCAACCCAGCAGCCACCGAGCAAGGATGGCGTCGGCCCCAGTAGCGTCGCGCTCCCGGCCGGAACCTGGCCCAGCATCCTTGCCTTCCTGACCGAACACTTCCCTGCGATCCCGCACGCGGAATGGCTGGCCCGCATGCAACGCGGTGATGTCATTGATGCCGCCGGTCGCCTGTTAACACCCGACAGCATTTATCAGCCACACAGCAAAATCTATTACTACCGCAGCCTGCCTGACGAGCCGCGCATTCCCTTCGACGAAGTGGTGCTGTACCAGGATGACTATCTAGTTGCGGTCGACAAACCGCACTTCCTGCCGGTAACACCGGCCGGACGCTATTTGCAGGAAACCCTGTTAGTGCGCCTGAAGCGCTCGCTCGACATTGATACGCTGGCTCCCATGCATCGCATCGATCGCGAAACTGCAGGCCTGGTGCTATTTACGATACAGCCGCAGACGCGCAATCTGTACCAGACCCTGTTCCGCGAACGCAGTGTCAGCAAAGAGTACGAAGCAATTGCGCCCTTGCGGGCCGACCTCGAACTGCCGACCACTTACCGTAGCCGCCTGCTTGAAAGCGAAGCCTTCATGAAGATGTGCGAAGTCGCCGGCGAAGCAAATTCTGAAACAGCCATCTCCTTGCTGGAAACGCGCGGCAACTTTGGCCGCTATCTGCTGCAACCGGTCAGCGGCCAGAAGCACCAGCTACGTGCACACATGGCGGCACTCGGCATCCCTATCGTCAACGATCGCATCTATCCGCATCTGTATCCGGACGAAGGTGCAACGCAAGACTACAGCCAGCCGCTGCAACTGCTGGCGAAATCAATCAGTTTCACCGATCCACTCTCAGGCAAATTGCACCGCTTCGACAGTCGACAAGCACTGAAGCTATAAGTAGTCGCGAGGCTTCCCGCCGTTTGCATTTGTTATCATGCGTCAACATTTTCCACGCATGGCGACCGACCTTATGCTTACCCTCTTTCAGCGGCTCTGCCCGCTGCTCCTGCTACTGTGCAGTTCTATCGTACTGGCTGAACCGATAGTGCTGGATCAGGACCGTATCGACATTTCGTCACGGATAGAAAGCTTGGTTGATCCAAGCGGGAAACTGACATTAACAGATGTCATGCAGCCGGAGCTGGCACAGCAGTTCGAACCAAGACCCGAGGTTTTACAAAAGATAGGCCGCAACAATACAGCCTGGCTGAAAGCGACGCTGCAACCGGATTCGGCCCAGCCCCAGGAGTGGTGGCTTGAATTGCAAATGCCTGCCGCCACCGAACAAATGGCTTACTACCATCCAAAGGATGTGGAGTTTTATACGGACGGAGAACGGGTAGTGCCCTTGCGCGCGACCGACTACCGCAATCCCCTCTACAAAATCACCATTAACGATGGCCAGCCGCGCACCTTCTACATGAAGGTACACACCGGACAAATCATGGCCAAGGACCTGGTGCTGTGGGAACCGTCCGCCTTTGCACGTGCGACCGCCAAGGAAGAATTCATCTGGGGTATACGGACCGGCATTTGCATCCTGCTGATCCTGACCGCCCTCTGGTTCGAACGCGCCATCCGCGACGGCGTCTATCTCTACTTTGCGCTCTACGTCATCTGCGTCGTTGTCATGAACCTGCCGGCCACCAGTTCGGTGCGCGCCGCCTTCGGTGCTGATTATATGCAGGAGCTGAATTACATGCGCTTCTTCGGACTCGTGGCCGGTATGGTGACCTCGGTCGAATTCCTGTTCCGCTTTGTCGGCATGCGTGAATTGCGTCCGCGCCTGACCAAGGTCTTCCTGTGGTCGCTACGCGGCTACGCCTTGCTGGTGACCGTGGTGGCGCTGACCAGTCGTTTCGAGACAGCCATCAACCTGCTCTCATTTGCCATCACTTTCCTGACCGGCCCGCTGGCTTTGTTGATCCTGGTCAAACATGTCTTGCGCAGCAATATTGAAGTACGCCTGCCATTTTTCATCGCCTGCAGCACATTTGTGCTGGCCATCATGCTGCAGTACTTCGCCATACGCGGCTATATCCGCAATGACTTCCTGAATTATTCAACGGCGACCTCTTCGGTACTGGTCTTCCTGACGGTGTTCTATGCGATCACCAAACGCTACCAGCGTATGCGTGAGGCAAATGAAAGCGCACAAACCCGTATCATCGAGATGGTACGCAGCTCGGAACGCGAACTGGAAAAACAGGTGGCCGAACGGACCCAGGCTTTATTGCTGGCGATGGAAGAAGTTGAAAAGGCATTGGCAATGGAACGTGCCGCACATGAAGAACAGCAGCAATTCATCGCGATGGTGTCACACGAGTTGCGTACACCTCTGGCCGTCATTGATGCCGCTGCGCAAAACATGACGCGCGAAGGGGAGCAAGGTTCCGCCAAGGCACCGCTGCGCCTGGAGAAAATTCATCGTGCCACGGAAAGATTGTCGTCGCTGTTTACGCATTACCTCAGCAGTGAACGCCTGAAAATGTTCGCGCATGGCATACAGCCGACCAATACCACTTTGCATCTGCTGTTGGAAGACGCCGTGAATATGGCCAAGCCGCTGGCCGACAATCACCAATTCCTGATCGCGTCGGAAGCAGTCAAAAAGCCGGTACGGGCGGATGCCGATATCCTGCGCCTGGTCATTAGCACGCTGTTGAACAATGCGGTCAAATACACTCCCGCCGGCAGCACGGTTGTCCTGCGCGCCGAGCCGGTAAGCAATGGCTGGCATATCGATGTCACCGACAATGGCCCCGGCATTGCAGCCGACGAACGTGAGAAAATTTTCAATCGCTATTACCGCGGCCGTATCTCCGGCAGCAAAGCCGGCACCGGCCTGGGACTGACACTCGCGCGCCATCTGATCGAGCGCCATGGCGGGACACTGGAGTTGCTGGATAATCCGGCAGGCGGCAGTACTTTCCGCATCTTCCTGCCGTCTGCCAGTGCAGCTGCACCCGCATATGGAAATGCCGCTACTGCCCCAGTTTGAGGAATATGGCCTTAGGCTGGTTGTTTTCTTTCTTCCAAACCCAAGGCACCACGCCCGGCATTCCGCAAACTGCGCAACTCTTTCTCTTTCGTTTCACGCAAATGCGCAAACCAGCCCGGATGCGCCTGTTCGGATGACCAGACATCCAGGTGCAATTGCGACAGGAAGACAGGATCCGCCAGCAAACCATTCTTTTGAC
Organism: Janthinobacterium sp. Marseille; assembly: GCF_000013625.1. Taxonomy (NCBI): domain Bacteria; kingdom Pseudomonadati; phylum Pseudomonadota; class Betaproteobacteria; order Burkholderiales; family Oxalobacteraceae; genus Janthinobacterium; species Janthinobacterium sp. Marseille. The sequence goes on from NC_009659.1 coordinate 3,907,420, forward strand.
CGTCCGGTAATGCCGTCGGACCATTCTTCACCGCATTTTGTATCTGATCCTTGCGCCGGTTCTGCGCCGCCAGTGAACGATGGGCATGCATATAAGCGCTGGCGCACATCACACCGTTGAAGCGCGGGTCGACCACCGCATCGATGAAGTTCATCGTACGTGGTGCGGCCTTGACGTAAGCCACCATATCCTGCAACTCCAGTGGCGGTTTTGCCTCTTCCGGAATCAGGAATAGTTTCTTGCGACGGAAACGCAAACCGTTGGAAACCTTGCTGGAATAAATCGAGACCGGGATCGCCACTGCCAAGGAACCGACGATAGGCAACAACCACGGCAGGAAAGTCGGGTTCAGCCAAAAGATGATGCCGCCCCAGGTCAGGCCTAACAAGGTATGGAAGCCATGTTTGCGTATTGCTTCACCCGGACTGGTTTCTGCATCTTCGCGCGGCGGCGACTTCCAGCGCAAGGCCCAACCCATGAAAGCGGCAATCACAAAGTGGGTATGGAACAGCATGCGCACCGGTGCCAGCAACATCGAGAAGAACATTTCAATCAGCATGCTGCCAATCAGGCGCAGACGGCCGCCAAACTGTTGCGCACCCTGCATACAGATCAGCAACACACTTAGTATCTTCGGCAGGAACAACAGGGTCGCGGTCGCACTGAATAGCGCCAGTGCTTTTTCCGGATGCCATTGCGGCCAGTTCGGGAACAGCTGCCAAGGCTCGGTGAAATAGATGGGCTCTGTCAGCGTATGCTGCATCAGCAAGCCGGTAGAGAGAATCAGGAACAGGAACCATAAAGGTGCCGACAAATAAGCCATCACCCCGGTGACAAATACTGCACGATGTACCGAGTGCATGCCTTTGGACAGGAACAGGCGGAAGTTCATCAGATTGCCCTGGCACCAGCGACGATCCCGTTTTAATTCATCCAATAAATTCGGTGGCATCTCTTCATAACTGCCGTCCAGGTCGTAAGCAATCCAGACTTTCCAGCCGGCTCGACGCATCAAGGCGGCTTCGATAAAGTCATGCGACAGGATTTCACCTGCAAACGGCCCTTTGCCCGGCAATAGCGACAAAGCGCAATGCTCGATGAAAGGCTGCATCCGTATGATCGCGTTATGCCCCCAGTAATGCGATTCACCGAGCTGCCAGTAATGCAGGCCGGCGGTAAACAAGGGACCGTACACGCGTGTCGAGAATTGCTGGATACGCGCATACAAGGTGTCGCGACCGGCGGCGCGCGGTGCAGTCTGGATAATCCCTGCATCAGGATTGGCTTCCATTGATTGCACCAGCTTGGTCAGGCAATCGCCGCTCATCACGCTGTCGGCATCCAGCACCACCATATAACGATAGTTCTTGCCCCAGCGGCGGCAGAAGTCATCGATATTGCCGCTTTTGCGTCGCACCCGGCGTTGGCGACGACGATAGAAAATGCGACCAAAGCCATTCACAGTCTTGCTCAGCATCGCCCATGCCGCCACTTCATCGGCGCAGATATCGCTATTGCTGCTATCACTCAAAACATAAAAATCGAAACGATCGAGCTGCCCGGTTTTTTCCACCGATTCATAGGTCGCACGCAAACCCGCAAAGACCCGTGCCACACCTTCATTACAGATAGGCATCACGATCGCGGTACGCGCAGCGGCCGCTATCGGCCCGTCAGTCACTGCGGTCCTGGAAATCAAGTGCGGATCCTTGCCGCGCGCGAGCAGGATAAAACCTGTCATCGCAGTCCAGAAGCCGGCCGAGACCCAGCAAAACAGCAATGCAAACAAGGCCAGCATCGCGATTTCCAGCGGCTGCTTGCCCTGATACGGCAAGACGGTACTCATGTAAAACGTCGCCACCGCAGTTTGCCCCAGCATCAACAGGAGCAAGGTCAGGCGTCGTGCCCCGCCTTTGGCGCCATCGTTGGCGGGAACATTTTCCTTTAGCGGGTCTTTCTTTGTCGCGGGCTGTCGCTTGAACAAAGCTTGCAGCCAGCGTGTGACCGGATTCAAGGCACCCCAGGGTTCCGGCACCATGGATGCGCGATTGATAGGAGGAGCGATAGCCAGGGGCGCGCCGCTTTCATCACACAGTGCCGGTGCTATATGCGTCAGCTGCTCTGGTGCGTCAGCTGCCAGCGCCAACCTGGTTCGTGCCGGTACTGAACCTAAAGCCGGATTATCTTTATTCGCATGCACACCGGCCAGCGCATGATGCAAATCACCCATCGCTTCGCGCGTAGAAAATGTCGCCGTCTCTTCCAGGCGCTGCTCGACCAGATGCCGTTCAGCCTCCGGCAGGGCCAGATGGTCAAGGTAATGCCGACATTGGGTCGGGATACGTGGCGCGTCCATCAATCCGCCGGCAAGATATAACTCCACGTTTCCGATAGAGTTGTGTTGTTGGTGTGCAGGAAGCCACGCAATTCAATCGGCTTCTTGTCGTCTACCCGCTTGACCCTGAGCGCTGCGCGCCAGCCGCCGGTCGCTTCATTGCGGTAGGTATGCGCTTCAAGGATTTCGCCATTGCTGTCCGCGGACGCGCGGAATTCTATCTTCGCGTCCTGCGGCAACTTCTTGAAGATAGGTCCTTCAAAATCCACGAACAGGGCGGTGCTGTCGTCCGGCTTGCGCAAATGGCCGTGGCCACGCCTGGTTTGCGTGACCCATGACAATGGCGGACGTTGCTGCGCGCTCTTGTTCCAGTAGAGACGATAATCCAGCTTGATCGGGGTACCCGGTTTCGGAATTACATCCGGTACCCAGTAGGCGACGATATTGTCGTTGAACTCATCGGGCGTCGGTATTTGTACCAGCTCTACCCGCCCCGAGCCCCACTTGCCGATCGGCTCGACCCAGGCACTCGGCCGCGTTTCATACCGTGACTCCAGGTCTTCATAACTGCTTTGCCTTTCATCGCGCTGCATCAGGCCGAAGCCGGATGGATTGCTCAAACCATATGAAGTTACCAGCAGGCGCTTCGGATTAACCAGCGGGCGCCAGATCCATTCACCGGTACCGGACTGGATGGACAAGCCGTCCGAGTCGTGTACTTCAGGGCGGTAATCTTCGGTCGTCGAGCGCTGGTTCTCGCCAAAGAAATACATGCTGGTCAGTGGCGCAATGCCAAGCTTGGTAACGTTTTCACGCAGGTATAACTGCGACTTCACTTCAGTTACGGTTTGCTCGCCCGGTTTCACGACGAAACGATAAGCGCCGGTAACGCGACGGGAATCGAGCAAGGCGTAAATTGTCAGCTGTTTACTATTTGCGCTTGGACGTTCTATCCAGAATTCCACGAACTTCGGAAATTCTTCCCCCGAATTCAAGGCAGTATCAACCGCCAGGCCGCGCGCAGATAAGCCATAGATTTGGCCCTTGCCGACGGCGCGCAAATAACTGGCGCCGAGGAAGACCATGATTTCATCTTTATATTTGGGGGTATTGATTGCGTAGTGCACGCGGAAACCGGAATAACCGAGGTGCTTCAGGTCATGCGGGCTCAATTTATTGGCACCGTAATTGAACGCGCGCGGATCGAATGGAATCTGGCGCGCACGCTGGCCGACGATTTCATTAATACGTACCGGGCTCTCGAATTGTCGACCCTGGTGGAAGAAGGTCAGTTCGAACGGCAATTTTTCTGCATGCCAGTAAGCACGCTCAGGTTTGAAACGGATATCGCGATATTGATCGTAGTTCAGGCTTTCCAGGGCTTTCGAAATATTTCTTTGCGGTGCCTTGTAGGAAGTCGTCGATAACTGCTGGGCTTTCTTCGCGACGTCGTTGAACTCAAACGCAAGCGCAGGAAGACAGGGAAGAAATGCAAGAAGCAGCAATGCAATACGCTGACCGGCTCGCACAGGTGTAAATAAACTCCAGAACATGATTTCCAATCTAAACAAACTGTCCGCCCCCATACTGGCTCCCGGACCTCCGTTGCTACCGCAGATATGCGGGTTCACACGGAGCAAAAATGCGCATCCCAAATAGTTGCCACAAATCCTTGAGGCAATTAGTTGCAATACGCATCCAATTTGAAAAGTGTTTTAACTCCACGCGATGCGCTTTACGAATTAAAGCAAGATTGACCTTTCGTCGCCGATGATATGGACAAAAGACGATAACTACAGCGAAAGTGTCCGGCTTGTGCCCGGCATTCTGGCTTTGCGTCGCGAGTTTTATAGCGCGGCGCGGCAGTCATACGGTAGTACTCCTGTCACAAATCCAGCAGCCAGCCAGGCTGGTCCTTGCGTATATTTTTGACATGAGTGTCGGTCTGACCTCACAAAAAGTGGAATGGTTCCGCGCCTAAATGTTTTTTTCCGGCATCATGCCTGCCACACCCCATAGCCTGCTTCGCGCAGCGCAATGCCGAGCTCAACCTCCATCTCGCACGCAGCCTCATACGGCATCGGGTTGTACACCGCATACAGCTCCGGTAACAGCCGTAAACCGAACTTCTCGACATATCGGTTGCTCTGTATACCTGCCTTGTGTTTATCAAAGCGCAGGTCAGGGTCGAGCCCGGTCATGCCGACATAGACGCATGGCTTCCCGCGGATGTAATCCGGATTTGCTTTCTTGAAGCGGGCTTCATAAAGCACGTCGGGCGATAACTCGACGACATAAACATGGTGATGGTGACGGCGCGGCATGCAAATATTCCGGACTCGGGACAACAGGTGGTTCAGCATAGCAGGCCGCGCGTATCAACTTCGTACTGTCTTCACGTGCAATTCTTATGCCATCGCGACGAGCGCCACATCGCCGGCCAACAATCGGTACAATCCGTGAAACCGCAGTAGAGATGATAAAAAATCCAATTGCCGATCACCGCAGAAAGCGACGCCAACAATGAAAACAACGCACCTGCAAGACGCCTGGTCACTGACCAAAGAAGCGGTACAAGCCTGGATGCAGGATTTTGCACCGAGCATGGGCGCTGCACTGGCCTATTACACGATCTTTTCCCTTGCACCAATGCTGATCATCGTGATCGCCATTGCCGGCTTCTTCTTCGGGCAGAATACCGCACAGGGTGAAATTATTGCCCAGTTGCGCGGCCTGGTCGGCGATACCGGTGCCGCCGCAGTGGAAGGCATCCTGCGTTCAGTGAGCCAGCCAGGCCAGGGCATAGTTGCCGCCACCCTGGGCACATTGACACTGATGATAGGTGCGACCGCGGTGTTCGGTGAATTGCAAAGCGCGCTGAACCGGATCTGGAAAGTTACGGCAAATAATAATACCGGCGGCGTCTGGAAATTCGTCTGCACCCGCCTCCTGTCCTTCGGCATGGTGATGGGCCTCGGCTTCATGCTGCTGATTTCCATGATCCTCAGTGCGGCATTGGCCGCACTCGGCAAATGGTGGGGCAGTATGCTGGGCGACTGGACCATCGTGCTGGAAATATTGAACCTGGCGGTTTCCTTCGGCGTCATCACGACGTTGTTTGCGATGATTTACAAGTTCATGCCACGCGCAACCATCGCCTGGCGCAATGTCTGGTTTGGCGCGGTGATTACCGCCCTGCTGTTTACCGTCGGTAAATTCCTGATCGGCCTCTATCTCGGCAAAACCAATATGGCTTCCGGCTTTGGTGCCGCCGGCTCACTGGTCGTGCTGCTCGCCTGGATTTACTATTCGGCGCAAATTTTCCTGCTCGGCGCGGAATTCACCTGGGTCCTGTCGCAAAGGCATGAAGCCAGGCTGGCAGCCGCCAATACATCGGATGCAGCTTCGGACGCACTCGTATCAGATTAATCCATTCGCATCATCCAGCGGGCTGCTCTACACTGCAGCCCGTCGCTTCGTGCATACTCAACGGCAACCATGAGTAATATCCTTCGTCCCTCCGGCAATGAGCGCTACGCGCATATCGATGCATTGCGCGGCATCGCCGTCTTCGGCATCCTGTTGGTGAATATCTGGTCTTTTATCTGGGGCTTCAACAGCCTGCGTTACGGCGTGCTGCCGGTCACGGCTTCGCTATTCGATGTGTTGTCGGTAGCCTTCGTCGCTTTCTTTGCCGAACAAAAGTTTTATCCAATCTTTGCTTTCCTGTTCGGTGCCAGCTTTGTGCTCATCACGCGCTCGGCCAAACAAAAACTCGGGCGCTGGAGCGATGCCGAACAACTGTACCGGCGCCGCATGAAATGGTTGTTGGCTTGCGGCATCGTACATGGCGTGCTGATCTGGTTCGGTGACATCCTGACCGTGTATGCGATCGCTGGCTTCTGGGTCCTCTCCGGACTCGCGAATGCGCGATTGCGCAAGGTGCGCAAGCATTTGTATGTATGGCTGGGTGTTTTTTTCGCGCTGCTGCTGCTTAATTTTTTCCTCGGCGCGCAACTATTCGGTGCCGATGACCTGGTGGCGCAAAGTAAAAACGAAGTCTATGGGGTGGAAGCGGCCCGAGCGATTTATACCTACGGCAGCTACTTCAGTATTGCCGTGCAGCGTATCCGCGACTATGTCTCGGTGACCACGCAATCCGTGTTCATCCTGCCGCACATTGCCGTGCTCTTCCTGTTGGGCGTGATAGCAGTACGATGCGGCTGGTTGACGCAGCCGTGGCGCCACACTACTCTCTGGCGCCGGGTACGACTCATCGGTTTCGGCATCGGGATTCCATTCAACCTGATCTGGGCTGCATTGATCTTGAGCGAAGCGATCGATCCTTTACATCCGTCACCCTATTCTTACATCGCCTATGCATGGCTACCGGTGGGTGGCGTCTGCCTGGCTGGCGGCTATGTCGCCTGCCTGATGCTGGCTGGTCCTGCCATCCAGCGTTGGGCAGCTGACTGGCTGGCACCGGTCGGCCGCATGGCTTTGACGAATTACCTGATGCAATCGCTGCTATGTTCGGTGCTGATACAAGGCTTCGGTTTTGGCCTTGGCGCCACTTTGCCACCAGCCGGCTGGCTGTCGATTGCCTTCGGTGTCATGTTGCTGCAATTGCTATTGAGTCGGTGGTGGCTGAGCACACATACCCAAGGCCCTCTGGAAGCACTGTCGCGACGCTATATCAATAAAGCCAGGACGATCACTTAAGCTGCGTCATTCAAATGACAGGCTGAGAAGTGCTGTGGTGCGATCTCTTTCAACAAAGGCTGTTCCACGCTGCAACGCGGCATCGCATGCGGACAACGCGGATGGAAGTGGCAACCTGAAGGCGGATGCAGCGGCGATGGAATTTCGCCTTTGACTGCGACGAAATCGATTTTCCTGACTTCCAGCTTGGGTGCGGAAGCCAACAACGCGCTGGTATAGGGATGATTGGGCTGCGCGAATAATTCGATCGTAGGCGATGATTCGACGATACGACCCAGGTACATGATGACGACGCGATCCGATACGTGCCGCACCACACCCAGGTCATGGCTGATGAACAGATAAGTCAGGTTCAGTTCATTGCGTAATTCAATAAACAGGTTCAACACTTGTGCCTGTATCGAGACATCCAGCGCCGCCACTGCTTCATCACACACCAGTAATTCAGGCCTCACCGCCAACGCACGGGCGATACCTATGCGCGCCCGCTGGCCACCGGAAAATTGATGCGGAAAGCGGCGTACCAGTGCCGGGTCCAGTCCGACCTTTTGCAATAAGGCGGCGACATAATCCTTTTGCTCCGCAGCCTTTACCATGCCGTGCGCCAGCGGTGCTTCACCGACGATATCCTGTATTCGCATGCGTGGATTGAGCGAGGCATACGGATCCTGGAAAATCATTTGCATTGCCAATTGCGTGCGACGTCTGTCAGCCGTAGTGAGCTGCGCCATGTCTGCACCTTTCCACCAACGTGTACCCGCAGACAAGGTATGCAAGCCAACCGCGATGCGTCCCAGCGTCGACTTGCCGCAACCCGATTCGCCGACCAGGCCGACTACTTCACCGGAATGAATCGCCAGGTTCGCATGGTCGACTGCATGCACGACTTCTTCATGGCGTTGCGCGCCGAAAATTTTCGCAATGCGTGCCGCCGTATCCAGCGGCTTGGCGAAGCGCTTGCTCACATCACGCAGTTCCAGCAAAGCTTGGTCAGCCATGTTCGACCTCGACTGCCTGCGGCACCGGATGGAAGCAACGCCAGGTGTGCGTGCCATGTATAGATAAAGGCGGTGTATTTGCACATTCCGCAGTGGCGCGTTCGCAGCGGGTGCGGAAGGCGCAACCGGACGGCAGGTTTAACAGCGACGGCGTCATGCCCGGAATCTGGCGCAAGGGCTGGCCTGCAATATTGCGCGACGGCGATGATGCGATCAGGCCATAGGTATATGGATGGCGGGTCTGTTCAAGCACCTGCTGTACTGTGCCACTCTCGACTATCTTGCCGGCATACATCACGCACAAGTCATCCGCCAGGCCGGCGATCACTGACAGGTCATGCGTAATCCAGATCAGTGCGGTGCCGGATTCGCGACATAGCTTTTGCATTTCATACAGGATCTGCCCCTGTATCGTGACGTCCAATGCCGTCGTCGGCTCATCGCAGATGATAAGGTCGGGCTTGTTCAGCAAGGCGATGGCAATCGCCACCCTTTGCCGCATGCCGCCGGAAAATTGATGAGGGTAAGCCTGCAAGCGCTCATCCGGCGACGCGATACCGACGCGTGCCAACGCATCCCGTGCCATCGCCCGCGCAGTCGCTTTGCTCACATCCTGATGCGCCAGCACTGCTTCCATCATTTGCGTATCTATGCGCAAGACCGGATTCAGCGTCATCATCGGATCCTGGAAAATCATCGCGACGCGATTGCCACGTATGCGGCGCATCGCTTCGGGGGATAAATCCAGCAGGTCCTGTTCTTGCAGCAGGATCTTGCCACCGACTATCTTGCCCGGTGCATCGATCAAACCCATGATCGAATACGCAGTCATCGATTTACCGGAACCCGACTCGCCGACCAGGCCCATGATCCGGCCCGGCCCGACCGAGAAGGAAACATCTTCCACTGCTTTCACCACGCCTTCGCGTGCAGAGAAATGCATCTGCAGGTTTTGTACGGTGAGGGTAGCCATGGTCGTCATTGTGTTTGCAAACGCGGGTTCAATACATCGCGCAACTGATCGGCTACCAGATTTATGGCAACGACTGTCAACAACAGCGCAATGCCGGGGAACAGGCTGATCCAGTATTTGCCGGACATCATGTAATCGAAACCGTTCGCAATCAGCAAGCCCAGCGAAGGTTCTGTCACCGGTAAGCCAATGCCGAGAAAGGACAAGGTTGCTTCCAGCGAAATGGCGGATGCTACCTGCAAGGCGGCAATCACGATCAACGGTGGCAGGCAGTTCGGCAACAGATGATGAAAGACGGTGCGCAAGGGCGATAGCCCGAGGCCGGTCGCCGCTTCTATATATTCCTTCTTGCGTTCGACCAAAGCCGCACTGCGTGCCGTGCGCGCATAGTAGGCCCATTGCACCGCCACCAGCGCGATGATGATCTTGCCGATACCGGGTCCCATCAAGGCCAGCAGGATCAGCGCCACCAGGATCGGCGGGAAGGATAACTGGATATCGGCGATGCGCATGATCAGGCTTTCTATACGACCACCGAAGTAACCGGCGAACAGGCCCAGCGTCAAACCGATCAGCAAGGCAATCGCCGTACTGACGACACCGACGATGATGGAAATACGTACGCCATACAGGATGGCCGACAACATATCGCGTCCCTGCTCATCGGTACCGAGTACATAGGTCAGGCTGTGGTCGATATTCTGCTTACCCGGTTCCAGGCGCGAATCCATGATGTCTATCTGCGCGAGGTCATACGGATTTTGCGGCGCGATGACGGGTGCAAAGACGGCTGCCAGCACGATCAGCAGCAGGATGATGAAGCCCAGCGTCGCGACCTTGCTCGCAAAGAAATTGCGGCTAAAACGCCGGAACGGCGTTTCGATGGAGATCGGTATCAGCGTGGCTTCCATCTCAGCCTTTCGCATCCGACAGGCGCACACGCGGATCCAGCAACGAGTACGCGACATCGACTATCAGGTTGATCAATATGAACAGCGCCACGATCAACATCAGGTAAGCGACTATCACCGGCCTGTCGAGTACACGGATCGAATCAATGATCAGCTTGCCCATACCCGGCCACGCAAAGACTGATTCGGTAACGATGGCAAAGGCAATGATGGAGCCGAATTGCAGTGCAATCACAGTGACGATAGGAATCAGGATGTTCTTCAGCACATGCACGCCGATGATGCGGCTATTGCGCAAACCCTTGGCACGCGCAAACTTGACGTAATCCTGCAGCAGCGCTTCCTGCGCCCCGGCACGTGTCAGGCGTATCACCAATGCAATATTGAACAAGGCCAGGTTGAGGGAAGGCAGGAGCAGATGCTTCAGCCCATCCCAGCTCAGGAAGCTGACCGGGATGCCGAGCAATAAAGTGGTTTCACCGCGTCCGCTGGCCGGCAGCCAACCCAGTTGTACGGCGAACACCATGATCAGCATCAGGCCGACCCAGAATGTCGGCAGTGAAAAACCGAGTATCGATACCGCCATGATGCTTTTGCCTATCCAGCTGTGCGGCCGCAAACCAGCCCACAATCCCAGCGGGATACCGAGCACGATGGAGATCAAAATGGCGCTGATCGCCAGCTCCATGGTCGCCGGCAAGCGCTCGAGGATCAGGCCCAGTGCTGAAGTGCCGAATGCAAACGAGCGCCCGAGGTCACCACTGACTGCATTCTGGATAAAGATGAAATATTGCTGCCACAAGGGCTTGTCCAGCCCGAACGCGGCAATCGTGCGGGCACGCTCGAACTGGTCCGCATCCGGACTCAGCAGGATATCGATAGGATTGCCGATCGCGTAGACGCCGATAAACACCAGTAGCGACATGACTGCCAGTACGAGGACGCTTTGTCCGAGGCGACGCAGGATGAAATCGAGCATGGTTCAGTTTCCGCCCGCAAGTTGACGAGCGCAAGCAGACGGCACGCTGGATTTATTCTGGGTGGAACTGATGTGCAAAAGTGAATTCATCGGTACGCGCAGTGTACTTCAAGCCTTTGCGCATTGCCCAGGTCGCATATTGGTGATGTAAAGGGACCACCGCATAATCCTTCATCGCAACGGCCGCCGCTTCTTTCGCATAGCCCTCGCGCTTGGCCTGGTCGACCGAGCCCAGGGATGCCGCGATCAGCTTGTCCAGCGCCGGATTACTGTACTTGCCCCAGTTCCAGGTACCCCAACCTATGTCCGGATTCGAAGTCCCGACCAGGGTACGCAAACCGAAATCACCGGCCAGTGTGCCCCAGCCCAGCAAAGCCACGCTGAATTCACCGGCGCGCGCCTTGCTGAAATAAACCGATAACGGCAAGGTTTCGACCTTGGTTTGTATGCCGATCCGGTTGAGGAATTGCGCGACCGTCTGCACCACTTGCGCATCATTGATGTAGCGGTCATTCGGGCCATGCAGGGTCAGCACGAAACCATTCGGATAACCGGCCTCGGCCAGCAATTTCTTCGCACCTTCGGGATCGTAAGCTTCCACTTTCAATGCATCGTTATAACCGAGTAAACCGGGAGCGACGATATTCGAAGCAGGCACCGCCAAACCTTCCATCGTGCGATCCACCAGGGCCTGGCGATTGATCGCCTTCGAAATAGCCTGACGCACGCGGATATCGCGCAAAGGATTTTTCGGCAAAGGCTTGCCGGCCTTGTCGGTCACATAGCGCGAGCTTCTTTCGGATTGGTCGATTTCCCAGAAGATGGTGCGCCACGAAATTTTTTGCTCCAGCTTGAACTTGGCGTTGCCTTTCAACTTGGACAAATCGGCAGTCGGTACCCCTTCGATCGCATCGACATCACCGGAAAGTAAAGCTGCCAGGCGTGGCGCGGAATTGGTGATGATGCGGAAACTGACCTTATCCCAATCCGATTTGCCACCCCAGTACTGTTCATTGCGTGCGACTTCGATACGGTCGCCGCGTTTGAAACTGACGAATTTATACGGACCGGTTCCTATCAATGCCTTGCCGCTATTGAAATCCTCAGTGCTGGCTTTTTCTGCAGCTTTTTTCGACACGATAAAGATTGCACTCACATCCAGTGCCAGCGGGCCATAAGGTGTGGCAGTGCTCAGGCGCACCGTATACGGGTCGACGATTTTTTTCGCGATGATTTGTTTAGTATAGGCGGTGTACGGACCAGGGCTATTAGTCAGTTTCGCAGGACGGTCCAGTGAGAACACCACGTCTTCAGCCGTGAACTTCGAACCGTCATGGAACTTCACGTCGTGCCGCAACTTGAATTCCCAGGTCGTCGCATCCACAGCACGCCACGATGTCGCCAAACCCGGCACCAGCTTGCCGTTCGCATCGACATTCACCAACGCATCAAAGATATGCGAAGAGAATGCCACGTTCGGTGCGATATTCAGATAATGCGGATCAAGTGAGGAAACGTCGGCGGACAGGGCTATCTTCAGGTCGGCGGCCCACAGCGGCTGCATTGCCAGTGCGCCCAGCAAAGCGAGTACGGACAGGTGTTTTCGTTTGAAGCCGGGCATATTATTCCTTTAAGAGAGTGAATCGATGTCTCACGCAAGGATGCGCGACCAACGCTACAGGGCGATGTTAGTCACCCCTGTCGCGATTGTAAATAATCCATTTTGGCTTTGGATATATCAAAAAGATATATTGTCGCGGAGAATGCCCAGCCACGCTGGGCAGGAAAGTATCGGATCTGCCTGATTCAGGGACGTGCGACGGGAAAATCGCGGAACCTGTATGATGATTTGCTGCTCTAAACGAAACCTGTTCGGGAGCACATTCGCTACAAGAAACCGGAGCCTGCCATGCAGACCAGATTACTTACCCTCGCCTTTAGTGCCTGCATGCTGCTCAGCGCACCATCATTTGCCGAAACCACGCGCGTTGATTTGCTCGGCTATCCGGCTACCGCCGCTGCCGCGGTACGGACCATAGTGATTACACCTGACACCAAATGGGTGAATGTCGAAGGCGGTGAAATTATCAACTTCGTCGTTGGTGACAAATCCTTCGCCTGGCACTTCTATGTGGGCTTTACCGTCAATTCCTTCGACCTGCAGCTGGTGGCGCCACCGGGCCTGCTGCAAAGACGCATCGTCGCGTACGTCTCGCCTGACCCGATGTATATAGGACGTGACTAGGCGGTAGCTGTCGGCAGATCCGTTTTGGCACCCAGGCTGTTACGCACCTGGAGCTCGGAGCGCACGCGTGCCTTGCGTTTCTTCCACCAGATCACCACCCCGGTGACGCTTAGCATTGCCACCAGCAAGCCCATGAAGGAAATCAGGATGCGTCCCGGCAAACCGAGGATGCGGCCTGAATGCAGCGGGAACTGCATCTGCAGGAAGATATCCGCAGCAGTGCCCTGCCACGGCAGCTTGTTACCCGCGTAAGCACCAGTCTTGCCATCGAAGTACAAGGCTGCAGGACCTACGCCGCCACCGCCATGGTCATCGCCGGGATGGAAAAAACTGGCGCCATAGATACCAAAAGTATTCGAATAGAACACGCTACCTATCGGCTCTTCCCACCCCCGGCTATTGGCTTCCGCCTTGGCTTTTTCTATTACGGCAGGAAAGCTGAGGGTCGCCAGGATAGGCTTGTTCGGATCAACCGGCGTCCGCACGTCGAAAGGACCGGGCGTCACTTTTGATACCAAAGACATCACCGGATAAAACACTTCACGATACAAGTTCAATGAAAACGCGGTGAAGGCGAGGATGAACAACAAACCCCAGGTCCACAGGCTGAATGCCCGGTGCAAATCGAAATTGAGTTTGTAAGAACCGCCGCTCCAGCGCACGCGCCACGAAGGTTGCCAGCGTTGCCACCAGGTTTTCCGGTTGTCGGCACCAGTTGCTGCAACCGCCGCCAGTTTCTTTTCGCGTCGTACCGGCAATGTCAGGTAAAAACCGAAGAAGCAATCGACAACCCAAATCACGGCAATAATGCCCATGAACCAGACACCCCATTCGTCTATGCCCCACATTTCCGGAATGTGCAGGCTGTAATGCAGTTTGTAGAGGAAAGGCATCAGGTTTTCGCGTGACAGGGAAACCGCGCCCCACTCGCGCTGACCCACGATGCGGGCGGCGACTGGATCGACAAACACCTGGTTGTAGCCGAGCTCATACAGGCGGCCATTCGCTGGATTGACCTTGGGACTTACACCAAACAGTGCGGCGTGGCCTTCCTCGAACTGCAAGGGCATAAAGGTAACCGTCGCGCGCGGGTCGGCCTGCTCTACCACCTGTGCCAGTTCGACCGGTTGTTTATATGGGCCGCGGCTATCCACCTTGAATAGCGATTCATTGAGCCACTCATCCAGTTCGTGATCCCAGGAAATCACCGCACCGGTCAAACCGGAAATCAAAAGGAAGAGTGCGATCGTCAGGCCGCACCAGCGATGTAATAAGACAAATGATGCACGCAACATAATGGTCGGTATGTATATAAGTGTAGATGGCCGCCCACGATGTATGGCACTGCGGGCAACGCAGATCGCGCAATTATAATGCGTATCATTCCTATTTATGAGGAATTTTCTGCTCCCATCTTCTACCTCGTCTATTCCTCGGGCACGGCAGGGATATCCTTCCTGCCACCTTTAATAGGCCATCTTAAAATAAGTGAGCACATACTTACATCAGTTTGGCAGCAAGCGTTACTCTGCCCGAGGATTTTATATAGCACTTGAAAAAAGCCCTTGACCTTCCCATCATGGTAAGGTCGACACTGCTTACATCTACAGTCACCAGTGAGTCCATCATGACGACCGCCCAGCCACAAACAGCTGCAACCAATCTCCGTCGCATCACCCTTGATGTGGCGGGCATGACCTGCGCGTCCTGTGCATCCCGCGTGGAAAAAGCCATCAATGCCATCCCCGGCGTGCAACAAACCAGCGTCAATCTCGCCACCGATTCAGTCGCGGTTGAGGCGACCTCGCAAGTCCAGGCCGACATGATCCGGCAGGCGATAGAAAAGGCGGGCTATGAAGTGCCACAGGAAGAAGTCACGCTCGACATCACCGGCATGACCTGCGCCTCCTGCGCCGGTCGTGTTGAGAAAGCCTTGCGCAAAGTAGATGGCGTGCTCGACGCCAGCATCAACCTCGCCACCGACCGCGCACAAGTCAAAGTCAATCGCGGCACCAGCAACTCGGCCCTGATCGCGGCTGTAGAAAAAGCCGGCTATGGCGCAGCCCTGCCACTGACCAAGTCACAAAGCACGCAACAAGCCGGTGAACAGAAATCCGCGCCGGACTGGCTGCCGGTCATGTACTCCGCACTAATCGCCATCCCGCTTGTATTGCCTATGTTCCTGCAACCCTTCGGTATCGAATGGATGTTACCGGGCTGGCTGCAATGGTTGCTGGCAACGCCGGTACAGTTCTGGCTCGGTGCGCGCTTCTATAAAGCAGGCTGGCACGCAGTCAAGGCCGGTACAGGCAATATGGATTTGCTGGTCGCGTTGGGTACCAGTGCCGCTTATGGCCTGAGCATCTACTTGCTGCTGACCGCAATGCCTGACCATATGCCGCATCTATACTTTGAAGCGTCGGTGGTTGTCATTACCCTGATCCTGCTCGGTAAATGGCTGGAAGCACGCGCCAAGAAACAAACCGCCTCGGCCATACGCGCGCTGCAAAAACTGCGTCCTGAATCCGCCCGCATACGCCGCGATGGTGTTGATAGCGACGTTGCGATCGACTCGGTCAAGGTCGGCGACATTGTGGTCGTACGTCCCGGGGAACGCATCGCGGTAGACGGCACCATCATAGAAGGCAATAGCCAGGTTGATGAATCGCTGATTACAGGTGAAAGCCTTCCGGTGGTTAAACAGCTTGGCGCCAAAGTAACCGGCGCATCCATCAATGCTGATGGCTTGCTGCTGGTGCGTACCGATGCTATCGGTGCAGAGACCACTTTGTCGCGCATCATCCGCATGGTGGAGAACGCGCAATCGGCGAAAGCACCTATCCAGCGCCTGGTTGATAAAGTCAGCGCGATCTTCGTGCCCATCGTTTTGCTGATCGCACTCGCCACCCTCATAGGCTGGTGGCTGGCTGGTGCCGGTATGGAAACGGCCATCATCAATGCAGTGAGCGTGCTCGTCATCGCCTGTCCATGTGCATTAGGCCTGGCTACGCCAACCGCCATCATGGCCGGTACCGGCGTCGCGGCGAAAGCCGGCATCCTGATCAAGGATGCGGAAGCACTGGAAACCGTGCATCGCGTCAACACGGTCGTCTTCGATAAAACCGGCACCCTGACTCTGGGCAAGCCACAAGTGGCAGACATGCAGGGCAATGGCATACCGAAGAAAACCTTGTTGCAATTGGCAGCTACCATCCAGAACGGCAGCGAGCATCCACTGGCACATGCTGTCATCGAATCTGCGCGCAAAGAAAATATAGACTTGCTGCCAGTCAGCGAAGTGCAAGCCTTGCCTGGCCGCGGTGTCGCTGCCGTCATCAATGGTCGTCGCCTGCAACTCGGCAGTTCGCGCATGATAGAAGAGCTGGGCCTGAATGGCGGCGCGCTCGCGGAACGCGCCCAGGAACTGGAAAACACCGGTCATACAATTTCATGGCTGGCGCTGGCAGATGAGCCAAAGGAATTGCTGGGCCTGATCGCCTTTGCCGACCAGATCAAAGACAGTGCGCCCCGCGCAATCTCCAGTCTGAATGGGTTGGGTATAGATACCGTGCTACTGAGCGGTGACAACTATGGCAGCGCTAACGCTGTCGGTAGCGCACTCGGCATCAAGCACGTGATCGCACAAGTGCTGCCTGCGGACAAAACCGCAAAGATCACCGAGTTGCAACAAGGTGATCACATCGTCGCAATGGTCGGTGATGGCATCAACGATGCACCTGCACTGGCAGCGGCCCACGTCGGCATCGCAATGGCAACCGGTACAGACGTTGCGATGCATGCAGCGGGTATCACGCTGATGCGTGGCGATCCGGCTCTAGTGGCAGATGCGATCGATATCTCGCGTCGCACCTATAGCAAGATCAGGCAGAACCTGTTCTGGGCGTTTATCTACAACCTGGTCGGCATTCCGCTGGCAGCATTCGGCTTGCTGAATCCTATGCTCGCCGGTGCGGCGATGGCCTTCAGCTCGGTCAGTGTTATCAGCAATGCGCTGCTCCTGCGTCGCTGGCACCCGACAGCCCAGGCAGTGCGTGACGGTAAGTAAGCAACCATCAGACGGAAAGGACACAGTATGAATATCGGAGAAGCAGCTCACGCATCGGGCATCACTGCCAAGATGATCCGGCATTATGAAAGCATCGCCCTGATCAAACCCAGCGCGCGTAGTGAAGCCGGTTACCGTACTTATAATGAGAACGACTTGCACACGCTGCGTTTCATCAAGCGTGCACGCAAGCTGGGTTTTGCGCTGGACCAGATCCGCGATTTGCTGTCGCTATGGAATGATGCGCATCGCGCCAGCGCTGATGTCAAAGCAATTGCACTGGCGCATGTAGCTGACCTGAACAAGCGCGTGGCTGAATTGACGGAAATGCGCGACACCTTGCAACACCTGGCCCTATCCTGCAATGGTGATTCCCGCGCCGACTGTCCTATCCTGCAAGGACTGGCGCAGGCTGATGGCGACGATGCGCACGATTGCTGCACCCACTGACGCGACGCAGTTTCCACCGGTGGCAAAGCATCGCACATTTGCTGCCGGATAATTTATCCACCTGCCCTTGCGGGCCGCCTGCAAACATATGGATAGGCCTATATGTACTCATCCACTTTTATCTTCGCCAGCAAACAATTCGACGACGAATTTCATCGCCTCGACCACATCATTGCCGAAGCAGCCAAAGGCATGCCCGGTTACATCGGCGAAGAAACCTGGGAAAACGCTGCCACCGGCCTGACCTCAAATGTGTATTACTGGGATACGCTGGAGTCGCTACAAGCCCTGATCCAGCATCCGGTGCATCAGGAAGCCAAGGCAGCACAGTCAAACTGGCTTAATGGCTACCGGGTCATCATTTCGGAAGTGTTAAGGACCTACGGCGATGACCTGCTGCAACATCGTCCTGAGTCCGGACAATAAAAAAGAACGGGTGGCATAGCCATCCCGCTCTTTTGGTGTGCTTCTGTTAATTTGCTGCAATTAAACAGTAGCGCTGGCAGTCACCGGATAACCGGCTTCCGTAATCGCTTCGGCAATTTCCGCCAGGTCCGCATTGGACTGCACGCGTACCTTGCCTTGTGTGAGATCGACTTCCACCTTGGCGGCGGCATCCACGCCTATTACTGTTTTAGTCACTTTGCTTACGCAATGACCGCAGCTCATATCTTCAACTTTTAATTCATACATGGCCAACTCCTTATGTGGGACAACTGACTACACTGTAGAGCTTCCCACCATGGGAAGGTCAAGCACTATTCGTCAAGCTTGTCATTCGACATGACCACATAAATCAATACCAGCAATAGTGTGGTGAAGAAACGGCTGGCGTCGGGCACACCGTTCCATTCTTTCGACATCCACATGCCAAACCACTCCCCGCCCACTGACATAAAGCCGACTTGCCAGGTCAGAAATCCCAGGGTCAGGCCGGCAATCGCAAACTTTTTGGCGCGCCTAAACACGGCATCGTCGGCTTTGAGCGATTGCAAAAGCTTGAAGCCGCCTATCCAGCACAGGATCGCGGTCAGGGTTTCCAGCCCGATGATGAATATATAACCGGCGTGCTGGATCAGCGGTGACTCAATCGCACGGTAAGTGATGCTGTTGCCGGGAAAAGTCGTATCCATGAGGAAGACGTGGTGGACGAACGCAAAGTTGGTGTCGTAGTCCGTGATATTGCCGAAGCTGACCAGTGATGCAAACAAGGCCATCGCCAGTACCATCGCCATTTTTGATAAACGGATCATCATGATTTTCAGTCCTTTTAATAGAAGTTGGGTTGATATCCGTTCTGTCCCGCCGATGATTGCATTGACTGCACAGGCGTGTTTTTGGAATATCAAGCACGCGTGCTTGGGCCGTGCAGAAATTCTGCCAAGCTACTTGTCTGTCGGTGGGAAGATACGGTGCACGAAATGCATCGTGAGAACTACAGGAATCCAGTTGGGTATCGGGACTGGCGTTACCTGAAGCCGGCTGAATCATGTTGGAAATGATTCAGCAAACTGGATGAGCCCAACTTTGGTGAAAATAATTTTACTTGAGATTGCAGTAATTTCCCAGATGCCGGTGCTCAACGCAGGCCGCGTTCACGACAGCGTCATGAAAACGATGCAAATTGGTGTGCCTGTGGTCTAGAACGGTGCACATTCCCGAAATCCGCGCCGGCAAAAATCATTGCAGAAAATTCTGCTCTACGGCGTCTGCCGCGCTGCCGTTAAATAGTGTTTATGCGGCTCCCACTATGGTGAAAAGTAGGCCGGGCACAGAATATGCACGAGATAAATTACCTCAAGGAAACTATTTTGTTACTTTTCGAAAACGGCGTGTTGGCTGGGTACAACCCATGTCACAGCGAGGACAAAAAGCAAACGTAAAATATAGTTTCCATGCGGTAACTAAGGGATTTGTTGCTTTCTATTCAGATAGAATGGTTCTAACTAATTAGACAATAAAAACCACTAAAAACGGCTTAATCAGTTATTCAGCGCTCTTGAAATTAGCTTCTCTCAATAGAAAATTTTTCTTGAAGTCACGCCCCATGCTTAAACAGATTCAAACAACCGATCGATGTCTTTGCATGGGTAACGTGTGAGCACTTCAGAACCCCTCATGATGGGATCGCTACTGGATCACCTGGTAGAGATCACCGGCCATCGCGATCACGACCTCCTCGACATTTCGGTGATGACCGCTTTGTTGAATATGGTAGGCGTGGCCGAGGCACGCGTAATGGAATTATTCCAGTCACGCGGTGAGCTTTTCGTGCGTCCGCGCGTCTGGATCTCCGGCGGCGCGGTACAAACCGTGGATGAAGAATATACCTCTTCCGAACAGGCGGGCGAACCCATCGTTTCCTTCCCCGGACTGGTCGCCTGTATCGCACAACGCAAAAACCGCCTCGAAGAAAGCACTGAGAACGGCAGGCATGTCCTGTGGATTCCGATCTGGCAAAACGACAAAGTCTCGACCTGTCTCGAAATTGCGCATACACAGCCGTTTACGCCGCAGATGCTGCAAGTCATGGAAGGCATCCTGAGTGTTTATCGCAATTACCAAAGCCTGCTTGATTACAGCGAACGCGATTCACTGACCGGTTTGCTCAATCGCAAAACCTTCGACGAAAAATTCGCGCGCATGGTCAATGCCAAGCCATCCGAATCAGTCGCGCGCGACGATGAAGGACGCGAAGAGCGACGCCATCATGCAGATGTGAAATCGCAATGGCTGGCGGTAATCGACATCGATCACTTCAAACGCGTTAATGACCAGTTCGGTCACCTGTACGGTGATGAAGTGCTAATCCTGGTCGCGAATGTTTTACGCACTTCCTTCCGTGCGCAAGATCGCGTGTTCCGTTTCGGCGGCGAAGAATTTGTAGTGTTACTGCGCTCCGCCACCCTGGCCGATGCGCAAATGGTGTTCGAACGCTTCCGCACCAGTATCGAACAGCACTCTTTCCCGCAAATCGGGCAAATCACGGTCAGCATTGGTTTTGCCAGCATTTCGCAGGAAACCCCGGTGGTGATCCTGGGTCACGCCGACCAGGCCTTGTACTACGCCAAAGACCATGGCCGTAATCAAGTCTGTTACTACGATGAATTACTGGACCAGGGCCTGCTCCAGGTCGGCAAAAAAGCGGAATCGGTCGAATTTTTCTTCGACGAACCAACCGGCAGTTAAATTTTCCCACGGGCCAAGCGTTCTGCCTGGCCAGTTTATCCCTGCCTTAGCGCCACGTTTTGACAGATATTGTTGCCATCTACCGGCTTCGCCACGACCTGCGCCGGCATCAATGCAAATACGCAACACCTCATTTCTGAATTTCATTACTGATATTGCAAATCATTATCGTTTGCATTAGTATCGCGTTAAATTTACGTTAAGAAAACGTTAAAACGCAGCCAGCCAAACACCGAAGTCGGACGCCCTCGCTCCATTTCCCCCTGTGTACTAGCCAGCCATCAACACCTCCCCGCGTGGGATTCCCTTTTTCTGGAGCAAGCATGGCAGCGCAGCATTCCCCGGACTTCGCACGTCCTTTCGAGCCTTTGGCGACCAATCCATCCCGTACCGAAAACGCGCTGGAGCGTCACGCCCGCCGCACCTGGCCGCTGGCTGCGGCATTGCTCCTCGCATCTGCGTCAGCTGCAGCACAAAGCTCGGACCAACATTTGGCGGAAGTCGTGGTCAGTGCGTCGGGGTTTGAACAGGCAATCAAGGATGCGCCTGCCAGTATCACCATCATTACCCGCGAACAATTGGAAACCAATCGCGTCAACAGCGTTGCTGAAGCCCTGCGCGGCGTTGAAGGCGTGGACGTCGGCGATGCACCGGGTAAAACCGGCGGCATGAATATCAGCATGCGCGGCATGAACAGCCGTTTTACGCTGATCCTGATTGATGGCCGCAGGCAAAATACAGCCGGTAGCGTCACACCTAACGGCTTTGGTGAAACATCCACCTCCTTTATGCCACCACCTTCCGCCATCGAACGTATCGAAGTCATACGCGGACCTATGTCCACGCTGTACGGCTCGGATGCGATGGGCGGCGTCATCAACATCATCACCCGCAAAGTTGGTAAAGTCTGGTCCGGCAACGTCACTGCGGAAACTACCTTGCAAGGTGAATCCCAATTCGGTAACTCACAAGCAGGCAGCGTATATCTGAGCGGGCCTTTGGTAGAAAACCTGTTCGGCCTGCAAGTGCGTGCACGCCGGTATCACCGCGATGATTCCAATATCCAGTGGCCAGGCAAGCTGCCAGGTAGCCTGACACTGGGCAATGACCCGGTTAAATCGACCATCGACACTGCAGGCGCAAAACTGACTTTCACGCCAAACAAAGACAATGACATTTCGCTCGATATAGACAGCTCGCGACAAACCTATGACAACAGTCGCGGCCAGTTAGGCACCCTCGACAAAACCGGTGCAATTCGTGGTTATTTGCCAGAACAAAAATTCAACCGGGATCAAGTCACACTGGCGCACACACTGCGCATGGCAAACAGCGTATTGGAATCCAGTCTCAGTCATACCAAGACCGAAACCATAGGTCGCACCATTCCAGACGGCGCGCCTGGTGGCAAACCCGCTGGCTCACCTCGTACGCTGGAATCGGAGAGCACCATCTTCGATACCAAGCTGGTGACCGCACTCGATACACATATGCTGAGCGTAGGGGCGCAATGGTGGGAAGCCAAAATGATCGATGCAATCGCTCCGCGCGGCTTCGACCAAAAGCAAATTGGTGTCTTTGCCGAAGATGAATGGCGCATCCGCAAGGACCTGGCGCTGACAGTTGGCGTCCGCCATGACAACCACAGCACCTTCGGTGGCGCCACTACGCCACGCATGTATCTCGTCTGGAACGCAACCGATCAATGGACCTTTAAAGGCGGCGTCAGTAAAGCCTATCGCACCCCCGGGCTGGAACAACTGGTCAATGGTTTGTCAGGTATCGGCGGCCAGGGCACTATTCCGTTATACGGCAATCCTGCGCTACAACCAGAACGTAGTGTCAGCAGCGAACTCGGAACTTACTTCGACAATAACAAGGGCTTCCGTGCCAACGCCACCATCTTCCAGACTGACTTCAAAGATGCCATCAGCACCATTAGTAACTACGTCCCGCCAGGCGGTGGTGCACAGGGCAGTTTCCCTGTTAACGTCAGCAATGCAACAGTAAAAGGCCTGGAGCTCGGTGGCAGCCTGGAATTTGCCCGCGTCTGGAGAGTAGCGGCCAACTATACCTACACAGACAGCGAGCAAAAAACCGGCGCGAATATCGGCAAGCCCCTGGAAAACACTCCCAAGCACGCTGCCAACGTAAAACTGGATTGGCGCACATCAGAGCAACTGAATCTGTGGGCACAGGCAGAATACAAAAGCGAACGCTATCGCCCTGAAGACAATGCCACCAGCAATACCAAAGCACTACTCGGTGACTTCAAGGCATATACATTGCTGAACGTGGGCGGTACATACAAAATCAACAAATCTTTTGCGATCAATATGGCCGTCAACAATTTGTTGAATAAAGACTTTGTCGCCTATCGCCAGGTCAGAAACAATGGCAATCCAAATAGCTTTGCCAATCAGTACATCAGCACCATGGAGCCGCGTCGCCTGTGGATCTCCGCCAATTACACTTTCTGATGCCCGGCTAAACCCTCTCTCAGCAGTGCCCTCTCGCGCACTAAGGCCTTCCGGCTTTAGTGCGCTTTTTTTTGCTCACGTTTTACCCGGGCGGACAAAACCGCATTCTCCCGCCAAAAACACGCTTTGCCGATTACTGGGATAATCCTTGCCTTACACAGGGCAACATTCCGCCCTTTCTTTACGGACCTATCCATCATGAATCCCGGCATGCTGTACGCACTCTGCGCCTATGTGGCCTGGGGCTCGTTTCCGATTTATTTCAAATCGCTGCACGATATTGCGCCGTTGGAAATCCTGCTGCACCGGATGGTGTGGGCGCTCGGTTTCCTGCTCATCGTACTCGCCGTGCGCAGGCAATGGGCGTGGTTAAGCGCTGTCTTGCGCCAACCTAAAGTATTGGCCGGCTTTACCGCCAGTGCACTGCTGTTATCGACCAACTGGTTTGTCTATATCTGGGCCGTCAATCACGACCGCATCATTGATGCCAGCCTCGGCTATTTCATGACGCCGCTGGTGAATGTACTCCTCGGCTTCCTGGTGTTGGGCGAACGCCTGCGTCGCCTGCAATGGGCAGCGGTATTTGTGGCTGCGCTGGGCGTCGCCTGGCTGACCTGGGAAAATGGGCATTTGCCATGGATAGGACTAACGCTCGGACTGACCTTCGGCACCTACGGTTTGTTGCGTAAAACTGCCAAACTCGGCGCACTGGAAGGCTTGTCCCTGGAAACCTTATTGTTGTTCCCGCTCGCAGTACTTGCGTTGGCGGTGATGGCCTGGAATGGCAGTAACAGCTTCATCCACGCGCCGACTGCATCGCAATGGCTACTGGTTGCGGCCGGTCCTATCACTGCCATTCCACTGCTGCTGTTTGCTACAGCAGCACGTCGCATACCGCTATCCACGCTCGGGCTTTTGCAATACATCACGCCGACGCTGCAATTACTGGTCGGCGTCTGGCTGTATCACGAGCCATTCAGTAGCGCACGCCTGGTCGGCTTTGCCGCGATCTGGATCGCGCTCGGTTTGTACTCGGCAGACGGACTATGGCAAAACTATAGGCAGCCCGCCGTCGATGCACAAAAGTAAGCAGGCATTAAAAAAGGCAACACAGATGTGTTGCCTTTTTTGTTGATGGAAATGAACGCTTAAATTTCTACCTTGGTACCCAATTCAATCACGCGGTTGGAAGGGATTTGGTAATAATCCGCGGCACCGCGTGCATGCCGTGACATCGCAACGAAGATATGTTCACGCCACAACGCCATACCACGCACCGGATTCGCCACCACGGTCTGGCGTGCGATGAAGAATGATGTTTCCATCATTTCGAATTCCAGTCCCTGGTCTTTCGCCAACTCCAAAGCGGCAGGAATATCCGGCACGTTTTTGAAACCGTAAGTCACATCCATCTGATAGCAATCATCGCCCAGCAAATGGATGCGAACCTGGTCGGTGGTCGGCACATACGGTACTTCCATCATACGTACTGTCAGGAACACGACGCGCTCATGCAACACCTTGTTATGCGACAGGTTGTGCAACATCGCATGCGGCACGCCGTCCGATTCACCACGCAGGAAAATCGCGGTGCCCGGGACGCGGGTAGGTGGCGAGATGAACAGCGAGGCGAGGAAGTCTTCCAATGGGATCGCATGCTTTTGCAAATTCTCGAATACCAGCTCACGACCACGCTTCCAGGTCAGCATCAAGGTGAACAGGATCGTACCAAGCAAGAGCGGGAACCAGCCACCGTGGAAGAGCTTGAGCATATTCGCCGAAAACAGGCTGAGGTCGATCACCAGGAAAAAGCCGGTCGATGCGAGGCACAGCAAGAGATTGTATTTCCAGCGATAACGGATCACGAAGAAAGTCAGTATCGTGGTCACCAGCATGGTTGCAGTCACGGCGATACCGTAAGCCGCTGCCAGGTCGGACGAAGAACCGAAACCAACCACGGCCATCACCACTACCGCCATCTGCAGCCAGTTCACTGCAGGAATATAAATCTGCCCGATCTGGCTGGCCGACGTAAATTCAATCTTCATGCGCGGCAGGAAGCCCAGCGCAATCGCCTGCTTGGTCATCGAGAAGGTGCCGGAAATCGTCGCCTGCGACGCGATGATGGCAGCCATGGTCGAAAGTGCAACCAGCGGGTAAATACTCCATGCGCCGAGTTGCTGGTAAAAAGGATTTGTCACGGCATCCGGATGCATCAGGAGCAAAGCCCCTTGCCCGAGGTAGTTCAGAGCCAGTGCCGGAAAGGCCACCAGGAACCAGGCCATGCGGATCGGCTTGGCACCAAAGTGACCCATATCAGCATAGAGGGCTTCGGCACCGGTGAAGGCCAGCACCACTGCACCCAGCGCAATGAATGCGAGGAAACGATTACCGTCGAGGAAGTGCAATGCATGCCAGGGATTGAGTGCGTACAGGATTTCCGGCGCATCGATGATATTGACGACGCCCATTACTGCCAGCGTCGCAAACCAGACCACCATGATGGGGCCAAACCATTTACCGATACCAGCGGTACCGCGCGCCTGCACGGAATAAAGGCCAACCAGCACGGCGACCGTTAAAGGCACCACATAAGGATCAAAGGTTTCGGTTGCCACGCTCAAACCTTCGATCGCAGACAACACTGAAATCGCCGGTGTAATCACGCTATCGCCATAAAACAGCGTGGCGCCGAACAGGCCCATGACCAGCAGCGGGAAATACCAGCGTGAATTGCGCGTCACGGAAGAAAGCGCCAGCGCCATCAAGGCCATGATGCCGCCTTCGCCGCGGTTATTCGCGCGCAGCACCAGCGTGACGTACTTGAGTGAAACGATGATGATCAAGCCCCAGACGATCAGTGAAACGACACCGAGCAGGTTTTCCGGTGTGAGGGCCAGGCCGTGTTCTTTGGAGAACACCTCTTTCATCGTATATAAAGGACTCGTACCGATGTCGCCGTACACAATGCCGACAGCGGCCAGAGTCAATGCAGCCAGGCTGCTTTTTTTATCTGGTGAAGCCAAAGAGTGCTCTCTTTAGAGGGATGGTGCGTCGCACAATAGGATATGCGACTCCATAATGCAAGTAAACATGAGCTTCCGTCTACACAGTGTTGCACTAAAGTTGAATCTCGCCCAGCCCTAGTTTACAAACCGTGAAATTTTCGGTTTTAAATACATTTTGCCATCGATATCCGTCCCGGCATCCGCATCATTATTAATATCGCCCTTACCGTAGCGCCCCGCATCGGTTATCCTTGCACCCACCTCTTTGGCAAGCAACCTCATCTTGAAATAACAATGGCAAATTACGTTTACACCATGAACCGCGTGGGCAAGATCGTCCCACCGAAACGTCAGATCCTGAAAGACATCTCGCTGTCCTTCTTCCCCGGCGCCAAGATCGGCGTACTGGGCCTGAACGGCTCAGGCAAATCGACGCTGCTGAAAATCATGGCCGGCATCGATACCGACATCATCGGCGAGGCACGCCCGGCACCTAACCTCAACATCGGTTACCTGCCGCAGGAACCGCAACTCGATCCGGAACAAACCGTGCGCCAGGCAGTGGAAGGCGGACTCGGTGAAGTATTCGAAGCCAAGGCCAAGCTGGAAGAAGTGTATGCGGCGTATGCCGAGCCGGATGCTGATTTCGACGCGCTCGCAACCGAGCAGGCGCGACTCGAAGCCATTATCTCGACCTCGGCCGGCGACAATCCTGAACAGCAACTGGAAATGGCTGCCGATGCGCTGCGCCTGCCACCATGGGATGCCAAGATAGGCGTCCTGTCCGGCGGTGAAAAACGTCGCGTCGCACTGTGCCGCTTATTGCTGTCCAAACCCGACATGCTCCTGCTCGACGAACCGACCAACCATTTGGATGCTGAATCGGTAGACTGGCTCGAACAATTCCTGCAGCGCTTCCCGGGCACCGTCGTCGCGATTACCCATGATCGCTACTTCCTCGACAATGCCGCCGAATGGATCCTGGAACTGGATCGCGGCCATGGCATCCCATGGAAAGGCAACTACAGCTCGTGGCTGGAACAAAAAGGCGATCGTCTGAAGCAGGAAGAAGCATCGGAGTCGTCGCGCCAAAAAACCATCGCCAAGGAATTGGAATGGGTACGCCAAAATCCGAAAGGCCGTCAGGCCAAATCGAAAGCGCGCCTGGCCCGCTTCAATGAGCTGTCCGAACACGAATACCAAAAGCGCAATGAGACACAAGAGATCTTCATCCCGGTCGCCGAGCGCCTCGGTAATGAAGTCATCGAATTCAAAAATGTCTCCAAGGCTTTCGGCGATCGCCTCTTGATCGATAACCTGAGCTTCCGCATTCCTGCAGGTGCCATCGTCGGTATCATCGGTCCTAACGGTGCCGGTAAATCGACCCTGTTCAAAATGATCACCGGCAAGGAACAACCGGATAGCGGCGAAGTCGTGATCGGAACCACCGCCAAAGTTTCCATTGTTGATCAGTCGCGCGATACGCTGAATGATGGCAAGACTGTCTTTGAAGACGTGACCGGCGGTGCCGACATCCTGACCGTAGGCCGTTTTGAAATGCCGTCGCGCGCCTACCTCGGTCGTTTCAACTTCAAGGGTGGCGACCAGCAAAAAATCGTCGGCAACCTGTCCGGTGGTGAACGTGGCCGCCTGCACCTGGCCAAGACCCTGCTGATGGGCGGCAACGTCCTGCTGCTGGATGAACCGTCAAACGATCTGGACGTGGAAACCCTGCGCGCGCTGGAAGACGCCTTGCTGGAATTTGCCGGCAGCGTATTGGTGATCTCACATGATCGCTGGTTCCTCGATCGTATCGCGACCCACATCCTGGCCTTCGAAGGGAACTCGCAAGTTTCGTTCTTTGACGGCAACTATCAGGAATATGAAGCTGACAAGCGTAAACGCCTGGGTGAAGAAGGTGCGAAACCTAAACGTATCCGCTACAAGCCGTTGACGACCTGATCATTTCCGGAACCATATGTCGGAAACAAAAATGGCGACCTCGATATCAAGGTCGCCATTTTTTATTGCCCTTTCAGCAGCAGGATGACTAAGGAAATGCAGCACTGTCGTGGCTTACCGGACGACACACCCCTGCAAAAAGCAACTAAGGTTATTTCTTTTTGTTATTAAAGCCCGGGGCATGCTTTCAATACAATGGACGGTCTTGAATCCAACTTGTCTCCCAAGGCCATCAAAATGAAACGCATCATCGCATCTGTTGCCCTCGCACTCGGCCTATCCGCCGTGCACGCGGCTCCGCTCGAAGTCGGTTACTTGCCGATTATCCCTGCAGCACAATTATTCATTGCTTACGAGCAAAACACGCTGCCGCCTGAAGTACGCGCCGCCAAGCTGGTGCAATTCCAAAGTGGTCCTGCCCTGGTGCAGGCGCTGCTGGCCGGCCAGCTGGATATCGCTTATGTCGGCATCGGGCCGGCCCTGGTCGCCAGCGCCAAAGGTGCTGACATCAAGGTCGTGGCATCGAATATCGTCGAGCAAGTCAGCTTTGTTGCCATGGGCAATCTGGCTCCTTACTTCGCATCCGGCGACGCTTCCACCGCCTTCGCACGTTTTGCAAAAGATAACGGCCGTCAACCCATCATCGCCAGCTATCCACGCGGCGCAGTACCGGAAGCAGCATTGCAATACTGGTTGCGCAAACGCGCCAAGGTCGACCCGAGCAGCTTCAAATTAATCTATCAAGGCGAAGCACAAATCCAGCAAGCACTGTTGACTGGCGCAATCGACGGTGCAGCAATCCTGGAACCGACTGTCACTACCGTGTTGACCAAGGCACCGAAGGCACGCGTCGTTGCGCGTGGTTCGGAACTGTTCCCGCATCAACCAGGTGCGGTATTGCTGGTGCGTGAAAAACTGATCCGTGAACAACCCGAGCTGGTGAAGTCCCTCGTCAAGGCACATATCGCTGCCACCAAACTGCTGGAGACCAATCCGGCTCAAGCGGCACCATTTGTGCAAAAGTATGTGGGTGGCGGACGCCTCGACGTCGCACTGGTGGAAAAAGCCATACGCAATTCGAAAGGCCAATTTACCGCCAATCCGAACACCATCATTCCAGCCACGCTGGTCTTGCAAAAATTCCAGGCTGAAACCGGCACCCTGGAGGGGCCTGCAGCTGATGCGACCAAACTGTTCGATACACGCTTCTACGATGCCGTCGCAGCTACTCGTTAAACCAGGATATTGCCAATAATGAAGTCGTCTTCCACACCTTGGTTTACGCGTGTTGCCTACGGTGTCACAGGCGTAGTCCTGTTCGTTTTACTGTGGAAGGCATCCGGCTTCTTCGCATGGGTCAATCCGGGCACACTGCCGGATCCGTTCAAATTGCCGCATGCCTTCATGCAAGAATGGACGGCAGGCCGTCTGCTGCCCGCCATCGGCTCCAGCCTGGTTCATTATTTCTGGGGACTGGGACTGGGCACCTTATTCGGTATCGCCTTCGGCCTGGCCGCTGCGACCATACGTCCGTTTGAACTACTGCAGGCATACCTGATCCGCATCCTGCGCCCTATCCCTCCATTGGCCTGGGTCGTATTCGCGATCGCATGGTTCAAGGTCAGCCATGCTGGCGCGGCATTCGTTATTTCCATCGGCGTGTTCTGGATCAATTACTACGCCACCGCCAGTGCGGTACGTAACATCGATCCACGCTTTTATGAATTGGCACGTAGCTTTGGACAAGGCAGCTATTGGCGACGCGCTGTCAGTATCACGCTGCCGGCGATTGCACCAGGCACGCTGGCCGGCATACGCACCGGCATCGGGCAGGCGTGGATGACACTGATTGCGGCGGAATTGCTGGGTGTCCCGGGCATGGGACAGGAGATGAATGCTGCCGCAGGTGTCGGTGCATATGAAGCCGTGGTGATTTACATGCTGGCGATTTCGCTGGTATACGCGATCAGCGATTTAATCTACGTGCTGATCGAGAAAAGGGTTTTGTCGTGGCGTCCATAATTGAATTTGATCGCATCGCCTATTTGCATCCGGGTGCGAGCGCCCCGGTCATACAGGATCTCTCGCTGACCATAGAAGCGGGCGAATTCGTCGCCATCGTTGGCGGCTCCGGCGTCGGCAAATCCACGCTGCTGCGCGCAGCGGCCGGACTGATTGCACCAAGCAGCGGTGACGTGCAACTCAAGTTGCCACAACTACCAGGACGACGACGTCGCGCCGTGGTATTTCAGGATGGTCGTTTGCTGCCGTGGCGCACTGTCGCCGACAATGTTGCCTACGGCCTGGAAACGCTGGGCATCAGCGCAGATGAACAACAGTCCCGCATCAAGCAAGCATTACAGCTAACCGGCCTGGCCGAATTTGGCGAACGCTGGCCGCATCAACTGTCCGGTGGCCAGGTACAACGCGTCGGCATTGCACGCGCACTCGCCGTACAACCGGATTTGCTATTAATGGATGAGCCATTCAGTGCAGTGGATGCCTTGACACGTCGTAATCTGCAAGCCGAGCTGATACGTATCTGGCAGGCGACGCAATCGGCTGTGATGTTCGTGACACATGATATCGATGAAGCCGTTTTCCTGGCGGATCGCGTCATCGTGCTGGGCGGCAGCCCGGCTACCGTAGTGGAGAACCTGCGGATAGATTTGCCGCGGCCACGTGTGCGCAGTGATGTGGCATTCGCCGAATATGTCGCGCACTTATCAACGCAATTGGGCGTACAGTAAGCGTCTGCTCAAAGCCCGGGAAAATGACATGATACGTTTAGTGATACACGCACCTACACCTGAAGCGCTGGAGCGCGGACGACGCAATCTTGCCAATCTGCTGAAGGCGGAACCGGACGCACAAGTGGAACTGGTCGCCAATGCCGGTGCAGTCGTCGCGGCATTGAAGAACCCGCATGAATCCGACAGCCACCTGCACCTTTGCCGCAACTCCTTGCAAGCCAATGATTTGCAGGCGCCAGAGAATATCGCTGTAGTCGCAGCGGCGGTCTTGCATATCGCGCAACGCCAGCACGATGGCTGGGCTTATCTGCGCGCATAGTGCCTGAAAAGGCCTTGTCCCTGCATCAAGGACAAGGCCCTTAGCTTATTACTTCTTCATTTCATCTTTAGACATGGCATCCTTGCCCATGCTGTCCTTCTTCATCGCATCTTTACCCATACTGTCTTTTTTCATTCCATCTTTTTTCATGCCGTCCTTGCCCATGTGATCCTTTTTCATCGCATCCTTGGACATGCTGTCTTTAGCCATGCCATCGTGCGCCATGCCGTCTTTCTTCATTGCATCCTGCGCGAATACGGCACCGGACATCAGCAGGCAAGCGGACAGTACTGCAGTAGTGATTGTTTTCATGATGTATTTCCTTTGAGTGATTAAAAATAAGAACTGCGCGTTTAAAACTTCAGGGCGGCTGTCGTCAGCTGCCACCGAACCAGTTGTATCCCTGGTCTTCCCAATAGCCACCGGGATACGTATTCGTGACGTAAATTGCCTGTATGTGTTTCGGATTTTTGTAGCCGAGCTTGGTGGGCATGCGCAGCTTCATCGGATAACCGTACTCCGGCGGCAAGGTCTTACCGTCGTATGTCAGCGCCATCAAGGTCTGCGGATGCAAGGCGGTCGGCATATCGATGCTGGTGTAGTAATCGTCTGCACATTTGAAGCCGACATACTTCGCACTCAGGTCCGCTCCGATCTGACGCAGGAAATATGAAAACGGTACGCCACCCCATTTACCTATTGCGCTCCAGCCTTCCACGCAGATATGTCGCGTAACCTGTTCGCTGTGCGGCAAGCGCTGCAGTTGTGCCAGGCTCCATGGCGCGCGATTGGCTATCAGACCACTCAGTTCGAGCCGCCATGCTTCACCGTCCACCTGTCTTACTTCATCTACCCCGTAATAAGCATTGAACGGGAAAGGCCGCGTAATCATGGAATCCGGGTAAGTCGGTGCCAGACGATTCGGATCAAAGATCAAAGCCTGCGCCTTGTCATTAAACTGCGACACCTTGCTCAAGGCCTGCTCTACGCTGCTGTCATCGCTGATGGAACAGCCGGTCAGCAATGACAGCCCACCCAAAGTCAACGTGCGCTGCAGGAAGGCACGGCGCGACGGCTGCTGCACCTTGCGTATCGCATCTGCCAGCATGGCCTCAGCGTTGGACGGCATCACTATCGATTTCTTCTTCAACATATAGATCCCGCTATCTTGTTAACGGCCGCGTATCATCGCGACCAGCGTGCGCGGCACCAGCGCCACCATCACCAGATGCACGACAACGAAAGCGACCAGTGCAGACATCGCAAAGAAATGCACGCGGCGCGCAGCTTCATAACCGCCCAGCAATTCGCGCAGCAATGGAAACTGCACCGACTTCCACAACACCAGGCCTGACAAAACAATCAGGATCAAATCGGCAATCACGAACAGATAGGCTGCTTTTTGCACGGTGTTGTACTTGCGTGGATCGGCATGCGCCAGCTTGCCTTTCAGTGCCGCTGCCATGTCCTGCAAAAATGCACGTGGCGAAACCGGGAAGAACTGGCGGTGCATGCGACCTGAAAACAGGTTGATCGCGAGATAGAAGATGCCATTGATGAATAGCAGCCACATCGCAAAGAAATGCCATTGCAAGGCACCGCCGAGCCAGCCGCCCAGCGTCAGGTCGGACGGAAAGGAAAAATCAAAAAATGGCGACGCGTTATAAATACGCCAGCCACTGCTGACCAGCAGCAGGACTGCGATGGCATTGATCCAGTGCGTGGCACGCAACCAGGCCGGATGTATGGTCGGGCCGGCCATTAGGCGCTCCTGCATGGCGCAGCCAGGTGCGGCTGCTTATCTGCTGACAGGTAACGCATGGCGCTCGCACTGGTGTAAAGTTCTACCAGCGCCGCTGCAGCAGTCAGGACTAACGGTTTCATGGACATACCCATTACAGTGATGATGTAAAAGGTAGTTCGCACTGAAACCGAATTTGGTTACAAGAAAATTGAATTAAATTTATTCTTTGCGAAATTTATTTTGCACATCGTGTTACCGAAAGCCCTGATGCAACGAATACCTAATAGAGAGAAGCCGGATCGCAAGGAATTAAGCGAATTACGCTTGCATGCGCTATTGGTGCAGGGACTCGCAGGTGACCAGGTCGCCTATCGCAACTTCCTGCAACTCACCGCTACACATTTGCGTGCCTTTTTACGCCGCCGCCTCAGTCGCTGGCCGGACGAAGTGGAAGACCTGGTGCAAGAGTCACTACTGGCGATACATAACCAGCGTGCAACTTATGACGTGAATGCACCGCTGACCGCCTGGGTCTATGCCATAGCAAAGTACAAGCTGATCGACTGGTTACGTCGCCATGCACGGCGCGAAACGCTGAATGATCCGCTGGATGATGAAAATGAACTGTTCACAACTGCGGACAGTGACGCCCATGAAGCACAACGTGACCTGGGGAAATTGCTGGAGTTGCTGCCGGAACAGCAACGTGCCGCCATCGTACATACCAAGCTCGACGGCTGGTCGGTACGCGAAACGGCGGCAGCACTGAATATATCCGAAGCCTCGGTCAAGGTCGCGGTCCACCGCGGCCTGAAAGCACTGGCGATTAAATTGCAGGATGAATCATGAAGACAGATGACTTGATCAATATGCTGGCGAGCGGGCCGGACGTTGCAGCGCCGAAGTTGCCGCTGCGGCATTTTGCCGCGCTGATCACTGGTGGCCTGCTGCTTAGCATCGTCCTGATGCTGGCCTTCCTCGGCTTGCGTCCCAATATGGCCGAACTGGCAATGCTGCCTGCGTTCTGGATCAAGATGGCTTTCGTGCTGGCGCTGGTCGTCTGTGGCTGGCTGGCAGTCACCCGCTTGTCTGCGCCCGGCGCACGCACCAGCACACTACCGCTGCTCATTGCGACGCCGATAGTATTGATCTGGCTCGTGGCCGCTACATCCATGATGAATACAACACCGGATCAGCGCGCGTATTTGTTCTGGGGTGATACCTGGCACTATTGCTCGTGGCTGATCGCTATCCTGTCTTTACCAATTTTTGTAGCGCTGCTGAAAGTAATGCGGGAGCTGGGCCCTACCCGTTTGCGGCTGGCAGGCGCAGGTGCGGGCTTTGCTGCCGGTACTGCGGCGACGCTGGTGTATTCCTTCCACTGCCCGGAAATCGCTGCGCCATTTATCGGCTTCTGGTACCTGATCGGCATCTTGATCCCCAGCATCATCGGGGCAATCATCGGCCCACGCGTGTTGCGCTGGTAAATACAGGAATCGATAGTTACCGCCGCCATAAAAAAACCAGTCCGCGGACTGGTTTTTTTGAATCTGCGTCCTCAGGCCTCAGGTCAGAACTGCTCCCATTCATCACCGTCACCTGCCGTCGCGCTGGCACGCTGACGAACAATCTGTTTATCGACATTCGCAGAACGTATCTGCTGCGCCGGTTTGCTCACTGGACGGCTGGCTGGTGCCGCAACCCTGCTGGTCGCTTGCAACGCAACTGCATTCGCGTCAAGTTTGAATACACTCACCACCTGCGACAAATTATTCGCCTGGTCCTGCAATGATTCGGCCGCTGCCGCGGCTTCTTCAACCAGTGCCGCATTTTGCTGCGTGACCTGATCCATCTGCATCACGGCTTGATTGATTTGCTCAATTCCATCCGTCTGTTCCTGGCTGGCCGCGGTGATCTCGCCCATGATGTCGGTCACGCGCCGTACGCTTTCAACTACTTCCGCCATCGTGGTACCGGCATCGTGCACCAGGCGCGATCCGTTATTCACTTTTTCCACCGAATCATCGATCAGGGTCTTGATCTCTTTCGCGGCACTGGCCGAGCGCTGCGCGAGATTGCGCACTTCCGATGCGACCACCGCAAAGCCACGGCCCTGTTCACCGGCACGCGCTGCTTCCACTGCGGCATTCAATGCAAGGATATTGGTCTGGAAAGCGATGCCATCAATCACGCCGATGATATCGACGATCTTGTTGGCGGAATCATTGATAGAACCCATGGTTTCCACCACTTGCGATACCACTGCGCCACCACGCACCGCGACTTCCGAAGCCGTTAACGCCAGCTGGTTCGATTGGCGCGCATTGTCGGCATTCTGTTTGACGGTGGAAGTCAGCTCTTCCATTGACGACGCGGTTTCTTCCAGCGAACTGGCTTGCTCTTCGGTACGCGATGACAAATCGAGGTTGCCGGTTGCGATCTGGCTGGAAGCGGTGGCGATGGTATCGGTACCCATGCGCACTTGCGTGACGATACGTACCAGGCCGTTATTCATATCCTGCAATGCCTGCAAGAGTTGACCGGTTTCATCTTTGGAAGTCACAACAATAGTGCCAGTCAGGTCACCATCCGCAACTTTGCGCGCCAGTCCTACCGCCTGGCTCAGGGGACGCGTAATGCTGCGCGTCGCGAGGAAGCCGAGGAAGGCACTAATGATGACCGCGATGACAGACAGGATACCCACTAGTTGCTGTGCATTCGCCGAGACTTCATGCGCGTCTTCACCCGCCTTGTGCATCAAATTGCTTTGGAACTCGACCAGGCGATCAAGCCCGAGCATGTATTCCAGCTGCGCCGGGCGCACTTCGGCAAACAGCAGTATCTGCGCTTCCGCCCGCATGCCTTGCGCAACCAGCGCGACGAACTTGTCCTTGACCGGGGTAAAACGGCCGCGCGCATCGGTCAGTGCCTTGATATAGGTACGCCCCTTCTCACTTTTGATCGTTCGATCCAGTTTATCCAGTGCTTCTGCTATCGTGACCGAACCTTTCTCGATGGTATCCAGCTCGCCCTTGATTTGTGCCGCATCCGTCATCAGCAATGCATTGCGCATATTGCGCGCCGTTTCATTCAGGGTGTCCTTGATGATGTGTGCATTGACGGTCTTCGGATAACGGTCATTGCTGACCATGCCTATCGCTGCATCCAGCTTGTCGAGGCGGGTAAAGGCAATGACTGCCAGGACGATGAGTACCGCGACCACACTGCCAAAGCTCAAGGCCAGGCGTTGACCAATTTTCAGATTTTTCATAGTAAAGCGACTTTCGATAAATTGAACAGGAACGCCATCCGCCTCTGTCTGGAATGCGAGAGGATCCGTCTGACTGGCGATGCTTATAGGGGGAAATTTCCGGGGCCGGACATGGCTTGCGCACCGGGGCGAAGCAGAAAATCATCTGCTTGGATGATCCCCGATGCTTTGATGTTATATCCGTACGGCAACATATCCCATCCCATAAATATGGGATTACACCTGTAAACGACCCGGTGGCAAGGGAATAGGCGCTGCGAGCCTTAGTCGCTTATCATCGCTGTTCTGCAGTTTTTCAATCGACCATGTACCAGTTAGTTGCACCGGCCAGCGCCGAAATAGAAATCAAGAAAAGCCGTTTCATTGGCCTGCTCTACCCGCTTACCACGCGGGCGGAAGCGCGCGCGAAGCTGGCCGAATTGCGCGCTGAACACCCGAATGCAGTGCATTTTTGCTGGGTCTTGATGTGTGATGGCGACTCCGGCCTCGATGATGACGGCGAACCGTCAGGTACTGCAGCACGCCCGATGTACAACGTCCTGGTCCACAAGGATGTCTTCAATGTACTGGCGGTGGTAGTGCGTTACTGGGGTGGGATGAAGCTGGGTGCGGGTGGCCTGACCCGCGCATACGGGCAAGCGATTTCGGAAGCGGTCAAGAACGCTGAATTGATCCCGGTCGAAGCGATGTGTGAACGACGTTATGCCTTGCAGTTCGCCGATGAGTCGACTTTCCGTCGTTATTGTGAACAACAGGGTGTCAGCGTGCTTGATGCGCAGTATGGCGATATCGTCACACTGCGCCTGAAGATGAAATGCAGCCAGGCTGAAGAATTCCAGCGGGCTGCATTTGATTTACTGCGTGGTACGCTGGAAGACTGCAGCGAAGTCCGCGAATAAAAACCAGATCAAATCATTTCCAGCGATTCCGGCCCGTCCGGTGGCGGGAACATATCATCCAGTTCTTCCAGGTCTTCAGCTGTTAACTGCAGGTCGAGCGCCGCGCGGTTTTCCCGCACATGCTCGGGCGTTGAGGCTTTCGGTATCGCAATCACGCCTTCTTGTCGCAACACCCAGGCCAGTGCCACTTGTGCCGGCGTCACGCCATGCCTGTCCGCAATGTCCAGCACTTCCGGATATTCAGTCAAACGTCCCTGTTCGATCGGCGAATAAGCCATCAGTGGCAAACCGCGTGCCTGTGCCTGCGGCAGCAAATCAAATTCGATACCGCGACGGGTCAGGTTATATAAAACCTGGTTCGTTGCCATTGCATCGCCACCCGGTGCACGCGCAATTTCGCGCATATCGTCGACATCCATATTGCTAACGCCCCAATGACGGATCTTGCCGGCATCCTGCAATGCTTCAAAGGCGGCAATAGTTTCCGCGAACGGCGTACGACCGCGCCAATGCAATAGGTACAGGTCGATGCAATCGGTACCGAGGCGACGAAGGCTGCGTTCGCATGCAGCGATGGTGCCACTGCGCGATGCATTGCTTGGCAATACCTTGCTGACCAGGAAGACTTCATCGCGACGGCCGGCGATTGCTTCGCCCACCAGTTTCTCCGATGCGCCGTCGCCATACATTTCCGCCGTATCGATCAAAGTCATGCCGAGATCCAGGCCCAGGCGCAGGCTGGCAATTTCATCGGCCCGGCGATGCGCTTCATCGCCCATATACCAGGTACCTTGTCCGAGCACAGGTACGGCCAGACCAGATGGAAGTTTAGTTTTGCGCATATGCACCTTTCAGATAATTATTCAGATAACTAAGCAGGCAAGACCTATATGCCTGCTATCAGGATTCCTTGAACCAGGGTTTCAGGCTTTTCTGTAAAGCCCGCTCGTCAAAACCGCGAATGACCTCGTCGCCAATCACAATCAGCGGCACGCCATTGCCACCCAGTTTTTTATGGCCTTCATAACCGGCGCTGGTTTTTTCGACATCGAGTTCGGTATAAGCGATGCCTTTGTCCTCAAACAGTTTACGGGCGGCAGCACAATAACCACACCATTCGGTGGCATACAATGTCACTTCCGGCTGCACGCTGGAAACCACTGCCGGCGGCGCCTGCTTGCCCGACCAGAGCGGTTTGCCAAGGAGGAGCGCCGCACCCAACATGGCCAACACCACAGCCCATTTCAGCAAACCGGAAGATTTATTCCGACTTTTTGCAGCAGGCGTACCATAGCGGCCATAGTTGGTCGCCGCCGGTTCGCCGGACGCCTTGATATAGGCGACCTGGCACGACGGGCATTGCCATTCGGGGGCTTCGTCGCTGGCTTTGCGGACATAGGAGCACTTCGGGCAGATGCGGGTCATGGCGGCAGGACTTGTTGGAATTTTTTCATTATACGTAATCGGCACAGAACACCATGAGTACACAGAAGCAAACAACGGCAGCAGATGAAACTTTATTTACCTGCCATCCGCAAGACATGGAGTGGCTGCCGTGGGCAATGCCGGGTGCACACTTCAAATTGCTGCACGCGAATGCCACGACCGGCCACTTCACGCTGCTGATCCGGTTTGAAGCCGGCGCGGTTGCGCCCATCCACAGGCACGTCGGTGCAGTCGAAGGCTATATGATCGAAGGCGGTTTTTATTATCACGACGAACCCGAACGTCCATTTACCACTGGTTGTTATTTGTGGGAAAACGAAGGTGCGATACATCAACCGGTCAGCCCGAATGGCGGCGTGATGTTCGCCGTATTCCACGGGCCGGTCGAGGGCCTGGATGCAGATGGCAATGTAATAGGCCGCATCAACTGGAAATGGCATGTCGAGAAGTGGAATGCGGCAGGCAATAACTACCAGCCCAGCGGCTTATAGGATCAGCTTTAAAGCCTGACTTTAAATTTGCAGCATTTTTGATCTACGTCATTTGCCGGTCTGCAATGAAAGCAGCAAAGCGCTACACTGCATAAATATTCCCTTCACCCAAAATGAGCAAGGAGCAAATTACACCAATGGACACGGCACTTTCCGGCGCACAGATTGCACAATTCGAAAAAGACGGTTATCTGGTTTTCCGGAAGTTGCTGGAACCGGCCGCGTGCGAGCATATGCTGGCCGTGGCGAAGACGCAGCTGCAAGCGGCGCAACAGCCATTGGAGTATGAAGCCGAGCTTGGCTATCCGGGCGCCCCGTCGTCACTGGATGCAGAAGGCGGTCGTACCGTACGGCGCTTGCGTGGCGCTTATCATCGCGACCCATGCTTCCATGACTGGGCACATGATCCGCGCATTGTTGACAAGCTCAAACAATTATTCGGCGAACAGCTTTACCTGACGCTGGCACATCACAATTCGGTGATGACCAAGCATCCGCAATTCGGTACCGCAACCGGTTGGCACCGCGATATCCGCTATTGGTCATTTACCAAACCCGATCTGATTTGCGTATGGCTGGCCTTGGGTGATGAGATTGCAGCGAATGGCGGCTTGAAGTTCATACCCGGTTCACATCGCCTTGATATTTCGCGCGCGCAATTGGATGACCTGGATTTCCTGCGCCCTGACTACGCACCGAATGAAGCACTGTTTGCGCAAGGCCAGCCGGTCGACCTGCATCAGGGTGACGTGGTGTTTTT
This sequence comes from Janthinobacterium sp. Marseille, assembly GCF_000013625.1. NCBI lineage: Bacteria > Pseudomonadati > Pseudomonadota > Betaproteobacteria > Burkholderiales > Oxalobacteraceae > Janthinobacterium > Janthinobacterium sp. Marseille. Next base: position 3,947,421 of record NC_009659.1, read on the forward strand.
CCATAGTAAGCTGTTCCATGCTGCAGGCGTCAACACCACGCCATCAGTCAAGACTTCTGTCGCCTTTGCCTATCACGGCAGCAGTAACCAGGCATTGCCTGGTAGCCGTTCGTCGATTGCCGGTAGCGTACCGATCAGCGATTAGGCACAGACCAGGTACATATCAAATACAAACAGCCCTCGCAGATACGAGGGCTGTTTGTATTCATGCTTCTTCATTTCTTTGGTGTACTCGGAGGCGTCCTTGACGATGCCGGGATATCTTTTTGTACTGATTGACCGGCGCGCTTGCGCTGCACTTCTTCGACCCCGGGCATACCCCTGCGATCCGTATCCATCTGCCCCTCTTCAATATCTTCGAAGGCCTGATGGATGACTTTGCGCGGCTCGCTGGCCTGGCTATCGAATGACTCATCCGTTTCATGCGGCAGCTTTAAATCTTTCTGGTCTTTTCCCGCTGTTTCAGTGGGACGCTTGGTATTGACTGAAATTTGCTTGCTCATGCTTCCTCCTTGATTGCTATCCGACAACCCGTGTCATCAGGTTTTTATCGTTCCACTCCGTTTTCAGCTGTTACCAAGATAGGAACCTTATACGGCGCGATAATTCCCCAACAATGACAAATAGACATGCCCGGTGGCAAAAGACAAAACCACGGTGCGCGATTCTGCTATCATTACGCCTGAACATTGGGGAGTAGCCGGCCTTTGGCAACAAAGGAATCTGCATCAACACTCTTGGCACGCATGCCATGGTGCAGATAGTCGCAAGACTTGGCGAGACCATTGATCAAGTGACGACCGCATGGGCCGGGGTCGTTGTTTGGTCTTTGGTTATTCGTCCGGCCCGAGAAAGTCATACCCCAACATGGAAGCATTCTTCGTTTCTACCGGCATCGTTGCCCTCGCTGAAATCGGCGACAAAACGCAACTGCTTGCCTTCCTCCTCGCAGCAAAATTCCGCAGACCCTTGCCTATCGTTTTGGCGATCTTCGTTGCGACCATCGCCAATCATGCATTCGCTGCCGCCATCGGCACCTGGATCACGACCTTGCTGGGGCCGGAAGTATTACGCTGGGTACTGGGCGTGTCTTTCCTGTTGATGGCCGGCTGGACCCTGATCCCGGACAAGCTCGATGAAGACGATACCAAGCTGGCGAAGTACGGCGTGTTCATGACCACACTGATTGCATTCTTCCTCGCAGAAATGGGCGACAAGACGCAAGTTGCGACCGTCGCACTGGCGGCACAATTCCATTCCTTCGTATGGGTGGTGGCCGGAACGACTTTCGGCATGATGCTGGCAAATGCGCCGGCGGTATATTTCGGTGACAAAATTGCCGACCGCATGCCGGTGAAAATCGTACACCGGATCGCCGCTGTCATTTTTGCGATACTCGGTGTTGCGACCTTGCTGGGTGCAGGCGCACGCTTCGGTGTGTAAGCCTTAAAGCAAAAACCCTCATCCAGGCTGACTGTCCTGGGTGAGGGTTTTTTATATCTGCAGACGTTTCTTTGCGGCGGCGTATTCAGCGCTCATGCGCCGGACGATATCTGCCACACTCGCCACTTCGTCTATCAGGCCGACGCCCTGTCCCGCACCCCAGATATCGCGCCATGCCTTGATCTTGCTGCCACTGCCGGAACCAAAGTTCATCACCGTCTTGTCTGCCTGCGGCAGGTTATCCGGATCCAGCCCGGCATTGATGATGGATTTCTTCAGGTAGTTGCCATGCACACCTGTAAACAAATTGGTATAGACCACATCGGCTGCAGCCGAGCTGACTATCGCTTCGCGGTATGCTTCATCGACATTCGATTCCTTCGTTGCCAGCCAGCGCGAACCTATGTAGGCGAAGTCAGCACCCATTGCTTGCGCGGCCAGTACTGCATCACCGGTCGCAATCGCGCCGGACAGGGCGATCGGTCCCTGGAAAAATTTACGCACTTCTCCCACCAGGACAAACGGTGACAAAGTGCCGGCATGGCCACCGGCTCCCGCTGCGACCAGGATCAAACCATCGACACCGGCTTCCAGGGCTTTTTGTGCGTGGCGTATCGAAATCACATCGTGCAGGACGATACCGCCATAGCTGTGGATCGCATCCATCATTTCTTTTGGGGGTGCACGCAGTGATGAAATGATGATGGGTACACGGTGCCGTACGCAAACTTCGACGTCATGCGCGAGACGGTCATTTGATTGATGCACGATTTGATTGACGGCTATCGGCCCGATGATGGCATCGGGATGTTCCGCCTGATAAGCCGCGAGGTCCGCCTGGATTTCGCTGAGCCACGCATCCAGCAATTCCGGTGGTCGTGCATTCAGCGCCGGAAAGGCACCGACGATACCGGCCTTGCATTGCGCCTTGACCAGCGCCGGACCACTGGCGATGAACATGGGTGCACCAATTACCGGCAAGGCCAGGTTTTGCAGTACTGCTGGCAGACGATTTTGCGGACGCTCGGACATCAACATTCCTCCTCAGCAGTGATACGCGCCACCCGGGCGCGCACCAGATTATAAGAATCTGTCCAGCAATTTACGGCTGGTTTTGTCCAGCTTGTTCAAGTCACGAATCAGGAACTGGATGCCATGCGTATCGGCGATGATCAATGCTGACTCACCGATACGGCGGATATCTTCTTCACCCTTGAGTACCAGCGTTGCATCGCCACGGTTGGTTGCCAGCGTCCAGGTGCTGGGCGAAGCAAATACCGAGACGCGCTTGATCTGTTTGATCTCCGGCAAGAATTCACGGCTGGCCAATTCTTCTTCCAGCAAGAGACGCGTTGCATCAGGCAAGTCGCTCAGCTTTTCTATCCATGCCAGCTCATGTCCGTCGGGACTGACGATGGCAATACCGATATCAGGTGCGGCGATAGGGAAAGAACGTACGGGTACTACGCCCTCCTGCACTTCCTCACCCGGGGCGGAATAAATCAATTTGCCGAAGGCGTTACGCGTTAATTGAAAATTGCTCATGCGACCTCCCCGACTTTGATTCCATCTTCCAGCATATCTTCCGCCTGGCGCTGTTGCGCCTGATACAGCTTGTAGTACGCGCCTTCGCGCTGCAGTAATTCATCATGCGAACCGACTTCGACGATCTGACCTCTATCCATCACGACGATACGATCGGCACGACGCAATGTCGACAAGCGGTGCGCAATTGCAATCGTGGTACGACCGCGCACCAGGTTATCAAGTGCTTTCTGAATTTCACGTTCTGTTGTCGTATCCACCGATGATGTCGCTTCATCCAGGATCAGGATATGCGGGTCGATCAGCAAGGCACGGGCAATCGAGATACGCTGGCGTTCACCGCCGGACAAAGTCTGCCCGCGCTCACCCACCATTGAATCGTAACCATGCGGCAGACGCAGGATGAATTCATGCGCATGCGCCGCACGTGCCGCCGCGATGATGTCTTCACGGCTCGCATCCGGCTTACCGTAGGCGATATTGTCTGCAATGGTGCCGAAGAAGAGGAAAGGCTCCTGCAAGACCAGGCCGATGTTGCGGCGATACTCCGGGATCGGGATCGAACGCACATCGACGCCATCGACCATGATTGCGCCGGCAGACACATCATAGAAACGACAAATCAAATTGACCAGTGTGCTCTTGCCCGAACCGCTGTGACCAACCAGGCCTATCATTTCGCCCGGATTGATCGTCAGGTCGAGGCCGCGTATCACTGCACGATTGCCGTAACGGAAACCGATATCCTTGATCGTGATTTTGCCCTGCACTTTATCGAGGTGTACCGGATTCGTTGCTTCCGGCACGCTGGATACATGGTCGAGGATATCGAAAATACGCTTGGCACCGGTCGCGGCTTTTTGCGTAACCGATACGATACGGCTCATCGAATCCAGGCGCGTGTAAAAACGGCTGATGTAAGCCAGGAAGGCGGTCAGCACACCAACCGTGATCATGCCTTGCGACACTTGCCAGATACCCAGTGCCCACACCACCAGCAAACCGATTTCAGTCAGGAAAGTAACGGTAGGCGAAAACAGCGACCAGACTTTGTTGACGCGGTCATTGACGACCAGGTTGTGATTATTCGCTTCACGGAAACGCGCGGCTTCGCGTTTTTCCTGTGCAAATGCTTTCACCACGCGGATACCCGGAATCGTATCGGCCAGCACGTTGGTCACCTGCGACCAGATGCGGTCCACTTTTTCAAAGCCGTTACGCAGTTTGTCGCGCACCACATGGATCATCCACGCGATGAAAGGCAAAGGCAGCAAAGTCACCAGGGCCAGCCACGGATTGATCGAAATCAGGATGGCCGCCGTCATCATGATCATCAGGACGTCGGTAAAGAAATCCAGCAAATGCAGCGACAGGAACACGCAAATACGATCCGTCTCGGAACCGATACGTGTCATCAGGTCGCCGGTGCGTTTACCGCCAAAGTATTCGAGCGACAGGCGCAGCAAATGCTCATAAGTTGTCGTACGCAAATCCGCGCCTATGCGCTCACTGACCAGCGCCAGGATATAGGTGCGTGCCCAGCCCAAACCCCAGGCAAACAAGGCTGATCCGAACAGGCCGCCGAGATAGAGCGCGACCAGGCCTTTATCGATAGGCACACCGTTTTGATATGGAATCAAAACGTTATCCATCAAAGGCATCGTCATATACGGCGGTACCAGCGTCGCCGCCGTCGACGCCAGCGTCAACAGGAAACCGAGCAAAAGCTGACCGCGATACGGTTTGGCAAAGCGCCACAGGCGGAACAGCGAAGCGGTGGATGGCGGTTGTTCTTCCGCTGCATTACCGTCCTCGGCATCTTCGTCGTCTTGCGTTTCTTCGGCTTCCGGCCGGACCGGCACCACGCCGGTCACAATCGCATGGCGCTGTTGTTCAAACTCGGTAAGCAGGTGCAAGGCTTGCGGATTTTGCGCCAGCGTGTAGCGCCATTGCGCCAGGCGGGCTTTGGTATCGTGCAATTCCAGCGTACCGACACCGGCGTGGTCATGGTGTTTCAGCGCCAGGTCGGCGCGCAAAGGCCAGGCTTGCCAGGTCGATTCGCCATGCGAACGTGACAACAGTTGTAAATTTGTAAGAATTACAATGCCAGACACAAAATGTAGACTTAAATCAAGATCAAGCTCGAGGTGAGCGAGTATGATTTCATCCTTGCCCAAACGGACGTTAACATCCTGCCATGTCGCAGGAAGGGCGTTTTTTGCTGGCAATAAAGGTGAAGAGGCGGTTTTCATCAAAGCTGGAAGGGTTTTCCGTAAAGAACGAATATTCGTGAACTTGCGACCAGAATATATGGTTTTGTCTCAAATTGGCGGCCAGTATATCCAAACGCACCCGACTTGTTTGTCGTATTCCCGCGCATCAAAAATATAATCACTAAATAAGTAAACCAAAAAACCGCGAGCGCGTTACAGCTATTTTAGCCACCAAGTTTTGGCTTTCCCCCTACATACTTTCCATTACAAATGAACAACAAAACCATCGATATTATCGATGTGCTAAGTTTACGCGGACCAAATATCTGGACTTACCGTCCAGTGCTGGAGGCATGGGTTGATATTGGCGAACTGGAAGACTTTCCCTCCAACACCATCCCCGGCTTCTATGAGCGGCTCACCGCCTGGTTGCCTAGCTTGGTCGAACATCATTGTGGCGTCGGCGTACATGGCGGTTTCCTGATGCGCCTGCGTGAAGGCACCTGGCCCGGCCACATCATGGAACATGTGATGATTGAGCTGCAAAACCTGGCCGGCATGCAAAGCGGTTTCGGCAAGGCACGTGAAACTTCGAAACGCGGTGTGTACAAGGTTGTTGTCCGCGCCCGCCACGAAGAAGTCAGCCGCGCCGCCCTGGTTGCCGCCCGTGACCTGGTCATGGCTGCGATCCAGGATAAACCGTTTGACGTCAAAGGCGCGGTCGACAATTTGCGCGACATCCTGGAATCTGTAGCGTTGGGACCAAGCACCGGCTGTATCGTCGATGCTGCGACCGATCGTCGCATACCATCGATGCGCCTGAATGAGGGCAATCTGGTGCAACTCGGCTACGGCGCACGCCAACGCCGCATCTGGACCGCGGAAACCGACCAGACCAGCGCCATCGCGGAAACCATTTCCAGTGACAAAGAATTAACAAAAACACTGCTGCAATCCTGCGGCGTACCGGTGCCGGAAGGCCGCATCGTCAATAGCGTCGCCGATGCCTGGGATGCAGCCGAAAGCATAGGTTTACCGGTTGTCATCAAACCGCTGGACGGCAACCATGGCCGCGGCGTCTCAACCAACCTAAATAATCAAAAAGATATAGAAGCCGCCTTCCTGCTGGCCGAACAGGAAAGCAGTGATGTCATTGTCGAGCGCTTCGTGCGCGGCAATGAACATCGCCTGCTGATCATCGGCGGTCGCCTGGTCGCCGCAGCACGTGGCGAAGAAGCATCTATCGTTTCCGATGGCGTCTCGACCATTTCCGAACTCATTAATAGCCAGCTCAACAGCGATCCGCGTCGCGGCAGCAGTGAAGACTGCCCGCTGAACCTGATCCTGATCGACGAAGCGGACGACCCGCGCGTGGTCTTGCTGGAATTGGCGCGCCAGGGCTACACCACTGAATCGATCCCGCCCGCCGGTGAAAAAATCCTGGTGCAACGCAATGGCAACGTCGCTTTCGACGTAACCGACCAGGTACATCCGAGCGTCGCCGCTGCAGCTTCATTGGCTGCGCGCATCGTCGGCCTGGATATCGCCGGTGTCGACCTGGTGGCGGAAGATATTTCCCGTCCGCTGGAAGAACAAGGCGGCGCGATTGTTGAAGTCAATGCCGGTCCGGGCTTGTTGATGCATCTGAAACCAGCCGACGGCCCGGCGCGCCCGGTCGGACGCGCCATCGTCGATCATTTGTTTGCAGAAGACCAGAACGGCCGCATTCCTATCGTCGGTGTGACCGGTTCGCACGGCAGCACCGTTGTCTCGCGCCTGATCGCATGGTTATTGCACCTGCAAGGCAAGTATGTCGGCCTGGCATGCCGCGACGGCTTGTTCCTGCGTCAGCGCCATGTCCTGCAAAAGGAAAGCGACAACTGGCAGGCCACCCGCCAGGTCTTGCTCAACCGTATGGTGGAAGCAGCCGTTTTTGAAAACAGCAGCAAAGCCATCCTGTCCGAAGGCCTGGCTTACGACTGGTGCCAGGTCGGTGTGGTAACGAATATCGACCCTACCGACAAACTGCCTGAGTTCTACATCGAAGATGCGGATCAAATGACCAAGGTCGCACGCACCCAGGTCGATATCGTATTGCCGGATGGCGTCGCCGTACTCAATGCCGCCGATGCACGCGTTGCAGAATTTGCTTCACTGTGCGACGGCAGCGTGATTTTCTTTGCGGCTTCACCATCGACACCTGTCATCGTCGCGCATCAAGCCGAAGGCGGCCGCAGTGTATTCGTACGCGACGGCAATATCGTACTGGCAACGGGCAAGGAAGAAGTGTTGGTCAGCGCAGCGCAAGAACGCGCCGACCTCAGTATCGAAAACAGTTTGGCAGCAATTGCAGCAGCATGGGCCTTGGGCATCAGCCCCGATTTGATGAAGGCCGGGATAGAAACATTTGAATCAACAGATGCTAACATCAGGGCCTGAAAATCATGAGCTCAGTATACGCACACCACGAAAATAAAGAGACCAACGCAGTCTATCTCGATGCGTTAATCGATAAAGCACCGGCTAGCGGCAAAAAGAGAACCGTTGCGCCAAGAAGGAAGATGCTCATGGAAATATCCCGCGTTCGCGCCTTGCGCGGCCCCAACCTGTGGAGCCGGCATACGTCGATTGAAGCCATTGTGTCCTGCAATGGAATCGAACAAACTATCCTTGCGATCCCTGGTTTCGAAGACCGTTTGCGCGCACGCTTTCCGGAAATCAAATTCCTGGAACCGGCCGAAACCACATTCTCGATGGCGCATGTGCTGGAAAGCGCTGCCATCGGCCTGCAGGCACAAGCCGGTTGCCCGGTCACTTTCAGCCGCACCATACAAACCGTAGAACCTGGTATTTACCAGGTAGTCGTCGAATATACCGAAGAAGCAGTAGGCCGACTCGCGTTTGAACTGGCACAGAACCTGTGCCGCGCCGCGACCGAAGACACGCCTTTCGACCTCGCCACCGCACTGGCCAGCCTGCGTGAACTCGACGAAGACATCCGCCTCGGACCCAGCACCGGCTCCATCGTCGATGCGGCAGTCGCACGCGGTATTCCGTTCCGCCGCCTGACCGAAGGCAGCATGGTGCAGTTCGGTTGGGGCAGCCGCCAGAAGCGTATCCAGGCGGCAGAAACCGGTTTCACCAGTGCTATCGCTGAATCGATTGCACAAGACAAGGAAATGACCAAGGTCTTGCTGGCTGCTGCCGGCGTGCCGGTACCTGACGGCGCTTCGGTCACGACTGCAGAAGAAGCATGGCAGGCCGCCCGCGATATCGGTGCACCGGTCGTCATTAAGCCGCGTGATGGCAACCAGGGTAAAGGTGTGGCCGTCAACATGAAGACGGAAGAAGAAGTCAAAACCGCCTTCGCCGTGGCCTACGAAATCTGTAGCGATGTCGTGGTCGAACGTTACCTGCCGGGCCACGATTACCGCCTGCTGGTAGTCGGCAAACAATTGATCGCTGCTGCGCGTCGTGCACCGCCGGAAGTCCTCGGCGACGGCGTACAAACCATACGCCAGCTGATCGACCAGGTGAACCTCGATCCATTGCGCGGCGACGGCCATGCCAGCCCGCTGACCAAGATCAAGGTTGATAACCTGACTCTGGCAACCCTGGCAAAAATCAATTACACGCTGGAAAGCGTACCGCCGAAAGGCGTACAAGTGGTCCTGCGCAATAATGCGAATCTGAGCACCGGCGGCACCGCCACCGATGTCACTGATGATGTCCATCCCGACCTCGCCGCACGCGCAGTAGAAGCGGCGCAAATGATCGGCCTGGATATATGCGGCATCGACCTGGTCTGCGAAAGCGTACTCAAGACACTGGAAGAACAAGGTGGCGGCGTAGTCGAAGTCAATGCCGCCCCTGGTTTGCGCATGCACATCAAGCCATCGTTCGGCAAAGGCCGCCCGGTCGGCGAAGCAATTATTTCCACCATGTTTGACGAAGGCGACGATGGCCGTATCCCGGTCGTCGCCGTAGCCGGCACCAATGGCAAGACCACCACGGTCCGCCTGATCGCGCACATCCTGCAAGGTAATAAATACCGTGTCGGCATGACCAGCACCGACGGCGTGTATATCGAAAACAAACGCATCGACACTGGCGACTGCAGCGGCCCACGCAGCGCACGCAATGTGCTGATGCATCCGGACGTCGATGCTGCCGTGCTCGAAACCGCACGTGGCGGCGTTCTGCGCGAAGGCCTCGGCTTTGATCGTTGCAACGTTGCAGTTGTCACCAACATCGGCGTCGGTGACCATCTCGGCCTGAACTTCATCTCGACCGTGGAAGACCTCGCCGTCGTCAAACGCGTGATCGTACAAAACGTGGCACCGAACGGTACTGCGGTCCTGAATGCTGCCGATCCTATGGTTGCAAACATGGCGGGTAGCTGCCCGGGCAGCGTGACCTTCTTTGCACAAGACAGTAACCATGCCGTACTCGCTACGCATCGCGCACAGGGCCATCGCGTCCTGTTCCAGGATGGCAATGTGATCGTGCTGTCCGAAGGCAAGTTCGAACACCGCATCCAGCTCTCCGACATTCCGATTACCCATAACGGTACTGTCGGCTTCCAGGTTGAAAACGCGATGGCGGCAATCGGTGCCGCATGGGGCCTCGGCCTCGACTGGAACGTCGTGCTGGAAGGTCTGCGCACTTTTGAAAACAGCGCAAGCTCTACACCAGGTCGCTTCAATATCTTCTCGCACAAAGGCGCAACCGTTATCGCCGATTACGGCCACAATCCGGACGCGATTGAAGCATTGACCCGTGCCGTGGAAGGCATGCCGGCCAAGCGCCGCATGGTTGTCATCAGCGGTGCCGGTGATCGTCGTGACGAAGACTTGCGTCGCCAGACCCAGATCCTCGGCGATGCATTCGACGATGTGATCCTGTATGAAGACCAATGCCAGCGCGGCCGTGCCGATGGTGAAGTATTGGCCTTGCTGCGTGATGGCTTGAGCAACGCGAAACGCACCCGCTTCACGCAGGAAATCCAGGGGGAATTCATCGCCATCGATACCGCACTGGCGAAACTGGAAGCGGGTGATTTATGTCTGATCCTGGTCGATCAGGTCGAAGAGGCCCTCGCCCACATTGCCGCGAACGTCAAAGCGTAAATATAAAAAGCCAGCTGCAAGCTGGCTTTTTTATTTCTGTCTCTTTATTTGCATTTGCCGCTGGCAGCCTTATAGATAAGCACAGGTATGCCTAGCAAACCACCACCTATCTTTTCCTCCACACAATCCGGCACGGCCGCACCCTGTATACCTTCGACCCAGCGATCACGCTTGCCGTTCGGGTTTAGCTGTTCATTCGCCATTTCTCCTGCGCTTTTTTTCTTGAAGTAGGCATCGCGGAAATCCGGCAGCACCAATGCCGATTTGCCGACGGATTGGCTTTGCGCGGACTCTGGCCCGATATACCCTGCTGCAGACTCTTGATGCACGGCGCGTGTTTCGTTCCTGGTTGCCCGCTCCTCCACCACGCGACGACTATTGGGAACGGCTTGTCTCATTTTATTGATTTCCGGCCGTAAGAATGTTGCCGTCAATGGCGTCAGCGATGCCGACGCAAAAGCCGTTGGTCCTTGCATCAACACCACTGTGATCGGCGGCATGGCTGCAGAACCCTGCGCATATGGGCCGGCATACCGCACCACCCACCATATCAGCGTCAAGTGGGCGATGATCACCGTGGGCAGCACGATGGACAATCTACTTATAAAAAGCCAGCTACAAGCCGATTTCTTTTCGACCGTATCAAACTGCGCGGCACATTCATTCCAAATCATCATGCACACCCGTCATCACGGCGAGGATTCAGCTTTTTTCAGTTCCTCCACATACTGACCGAAGTTCAACATCAAATCCTCGCTTCTGAAATCCTTGGGTATGAGCTTGGTGCAGAACCAGTTATCGGTCCATGTATGATCTTGCGGAAAATGCAAAGGCACCAACCGGGTCTCGATCATGTCCTTAATCTCGGCAATGGCCTCCTGCGCCTCTGCCTCCCCCAGTTCTGCGCTCAGGCGCGCATGCAGCAGTTGCTGCAGTTCTTTCTGATAGCGCCCATGGGTTTCATACCATTGATCGTACAAACGCTGTAGTTCTGGCCCCGTTGACGGATCAAATTGCACGCAGGAAGCCAATGTCTTGGGAAAAAGTGCAGGCACATCCAGGTATGCGGTAAACATAAACTGGAGTTTGCCAGTGCTGTCCGCACGTGCAAACGATGTGGCAGATGCCAGGATCAGACACAGGAAGATACCGGGCACGATGGTTCGTAGTTGTTTCATGTGATGCATCCTCTGCACAACGCACACTGTAATCACATCCATGACTTAAAAAGGCCAGCTTCAGGCTGACCTTTTTGGCTGTCAAACAGCATTAAAACTTGTAACGCAGACCGACAGAGAACAGATTTGCTTTCAGATTGACACCATCGTCTTTAGCGACTTTGCCGAAATTTTCATACTCAAGTACAGCGGCCAGTTTCTTTGAAAAATTGTAAGCAGCACCAATACCGATCAACGGCGTCGTACGGGTGTCAGATTCAGAGACATATCCTGCAACCCCTGCTTCCGTGTAAACATCCGCTATCTTGACGCGATTTCGCGATACACCCAGCTTGGCAAAGACCGCAAACTGATTATTGACGGGTAAAGTGGCTGTCGCCGCAATATAAAGCGACCTTACCTTGCTACTAAAATTGCCTTGTACATCATCATCGGCATAAGCGATTTTTCCTTTTCCCAAATTGACATAACCACCTTGCACACCGAAATACTGATTGAATTCGTAACCGCCATATAGCTTGTAGCCGGTCGAGTTATCCTTCACCGAGCCACTTCCCTCATCGCCACTTACACTGATTTTCTGATTGGCACGTCCTGCATTGAAACCAATATAAGCACCTTCCGCTTGTGCCAACACAGGCATCACCAGTGCCGCACTGATTACCATTACCCCAATTTGTTTGATCATTGCCATCTCCCCGTTTTTGTACAAATGAATTCAAGCCGTAGAAAACTTTGTACAGTAATGGCTGGAGTGAGGATTAAACATAGGACACATCTCATTCAATGGCGCGGCTTGCCCATTGCTTCATCTGTCTTATGCCTGACCCAGGCGACAAAAAACAATGGTGATCGCATCACCAGATACTTCCGGCATTGCGATCACCATATGGCTTACATCAAACAACTATCTTCATTCCGCCACTATCGGGCGTCACTACGCTCAACTATGGATATAGGTCTTGAGATACTGGATCGTCTCTTCCTGGGTAGAAATCACTTCCTTCACCAGGTCCCCTATCGAAATCACGCCGATGACAAAACCTTTCTCTGTCACCGGAAGATGGCGGAAATTCCCATCCGACATCAGGGTCATGCATTCTTCCACCGTGTGCTCCTTGCTCACCGTCGTCACCCGGCTGGTCATGATGTCACCGACGCAGATATCCGTAGAACTCTTGTTGGCAAGTGCAACCTTGCGGGCATAATCCCGTTCGGACAGAATGCCGACCAGCTTGCCTTCATCAATTACAACCATCGCACCCACGTCATGTACAGCCATAATCTTCAGGGCGTCTATCAAGGGCGTACGTGAACATGTACTGCACAGGCTTTTGTTTTTCAACATCAGCAATTGGGATACCGTACGCATGAGCAAACTCGACTTATAAAGGAAAAAGGAAGAGACAGGAAATTCAGCCTGCCCGTTATTTGTTTTTGAAGCCGGCGATGATTTTGTCGCTGTTGGAGACGAAGCCGAAGCATTTTTTCACATTGAATACGGCATTCTGCGTACAGAATTCCGGTGAAGTCGTGGCACAGCAATCTTCCACCATGACGCAGGCGTAACCGAGGAAGTTGGCATCCTGCAATGAACACAGCACGCATTGATCGGTATTCACACCTGCGAACATCAGGGTCTTGATATCCATATTGCGCAGGATGCTGTCGAGCGGCGTGTCCCAGAATCCGCTGATGCGATATTTATCGACGCAAATATCCTGTGGATGTATTTCCAGTTCATCCACTACCGCCGCTGCCCAGCTGTCTTTCTCCAACACGTTGGCGACACGCTTCGGCAGTTGCTCACCGAGGCCGATCCCGCTGCCTTTAGGTTTATACAAATGGTGCTGGTTAGGCGGCATATTCAGCAGGTCCGGGCGATTGCCCCAGTTCACCCAGATGATAGGCACATTGGCATCCCGCAATACCGGCAGCAGTTTCTTCAATGGTTCAATCGGCTGGCGGCAAGGTGTGTAATCCACACCCAGGTGATCGACCCAACCATCTTTCGCACAGAAATCATTTTGCATATCGATGACGACCAGCGCCGTGCGATGTGCATCAAAGGTCACGGTCTGCGGATCGGATTGAATCGTGATCGGTGCCGGATGCACCGGCGTACCGATCAGATCCACATGCTCTGCATTCACCATCCAGTGGTTATGCGCCCGCACTGAACCGATACGGTTCAATTCGGTTTCCACATTCTCATTTCTTACCGCTTGCGCATTCTTCGCATTCATACATCCTCCTTCGATAAAGTTATTTTTTATAAATTTTTATACAGCCTTCAGCATGCGCTACTAGCGCCCACGCTCAAATGCAAGGGTCAGGCCGGATGGCTGGCGTCCCTTGCCGACAAAACCTGCAATCGCAAACAATGCCAGCACATAAGGAAGCATCAAGAGGGATGCCACCGGAATGTTCAGGTTCATTGCTGGCGCCAGGAATTGCAATGCGGTCGCGAAACCAAACAACAGGCATGCACCCAGTGTTTTCCATGGCGCCCAACCGCCAAAGATCACTGCGGTAATAGCGAGGTAACCGGCACCACGCGTCATGCCCTCGGTGAAGGTATTGCTATCTGCAATCGACATAAATGCACCGCCCAGGCCGGCCAGTGTCCCTGCATACAACACGCCCAGATAACGGATGAGTTTCACGTTGATGCCAGCTTTGTCGGCAGCGCGCGGATCTTCACCCACTGCACGCACCGCCAGGCCAAACGACGTGTACTTCAACATGGCCCAGGTCACCACCACCATAATCAGGCCGATGTATGCAAGGCCGGTTTGCTGGAACAATGCGGGACCGATTACCGGAATCTCACTCAGGCCGGGAATATGCAGCTTGGCAAAACCCGGAATGGTGTCACGCGACAGCGGACCGAAAATTTCGCGATAGAGGAAAGTCGTCGCCCCCAGCGCCAGGATATTGAAACCTATGCCCACCACCAATTGGTTCGCCCGCAGGGTGACACTCAGGATGGCCTGGAAGAAAGCCACGATCAGGCATGCCATGACGCCAACCAGGACCCCGATCACAGGACTGCCGGTTACCCACGAAGCCCATGCGGCGGCAAACGCGGCCGTCAACATCATCCCGTCCAGGCTCAGGTTCAATACACCGGCGCGCTGGCTCACCAGCTCGCCCATGCCGGCCAGGATGATAGGCATCGCCAGGCGCAGGCCGGAGCCAAGGAATACTGCCAATTGATCTTCGCTCATGATGCCTTCCTATCCATAAAAATCGCGGAACCGGCAATCGCAATCACGATCAGCCCCTGACTAATCAATACAACCGCGGCCGGTACATGTGCCATGATTTCCATCGCGATACTGCCGGAGCGCAGGAAACCGAATAGCAAGGCACCGACGACGACACCCCAGGCCGAACCACGCGAGAGCAGGCCCACGACCAGGCCGTCAAAGCCGTAACCGGAAGAAAAATCGCTGGTGAGGTAGTACTGCTGGCCCTGGATCATGATGGCACCGGCCAGTCCACCGAAGCCACCGGCAATTGCCATCGCCAGTACAACCAGGAAGCCGGAGCGCATACCGGCACGGCGTGAAGCCATCTGGTTCAGGCCGACCGCGCGCAATTTCAAACCGAAGGGCGTGCGGCTCAGTACGATGCCGACTGCGATCACGGCAATCACGGCGAGGATGAGGCCGATATGCAAGGGCGACATCGGATTGGATGGAAACAACATCGGCAGCTTGGTCGCATCCGGAATGATCATCGATTCCGGCAAAGCAGAAACCTGCGTCATCGGCTTGCGCAGCAGGTGCACCGATTCCACCGACCAATACACCAGGGGCAATGCAATGAAGGTCAGCAACAATGTGCTGATCACTTCATTAATGCCACGCCATGATTTAAGCGCACCCGCCAGGCCACCCCATAAGGCACCGCCCAGGGTTCCTGCCAGCATCGGCAGGATGAAAGCCAGGCCGAAAGGCAGGTTGCCGGCACCATGCAAAGCCATCGCCGTAGCCAGCATGCCGCCTATCGCAATCTGCCCTTCACCACCGACATTCGTCAGGTTGGCGCGATTGGCAAAGATGAATCCGAGGCCCACCAAACCAAGACTGATGGAACGATTGATGGAAGCGCCTATGTTGTATTCACTCCCCACCATGCCATCCCAAAACGCTTCGATAGCTTCGCTCACGGAACTATCGGTGCAGGCAATCAGTGCTACGCCCAGCAACAAGGCGACCACGGTTGCCAATACCGGCACGATGACTTTCATGGGCAAATGAAATTTAAAACTGAATGGGGTATTCCCCTCGCTCCAAAGAGCGGATTTGTTCGTCATGCTTTATTCTCCTAGTGCAAATGGCCGGACATCATGGCGCCGATTTTTTCGCGATTGGCCGGATCCGCCGGCAACTCGCCGACGATAGCCCCACGATACAAAACCGCCACACGGTCGGACACTGCAATCAATTCATTCAGGTCGCTGGAAATCAGCAAGACACCCAGGCCATTACTCGCTGCGGTACGAATGCGATTGAAAACCGCTTCCACCGCACCGACATCCAGGCCGCGTGTGGGCTGTGCCGCCAACAGGAATATCAAGGGATCCAGCGATAGTTCCCGGGCCAGCACCGCTTTTTGCTGGTTGCCGCCGGACAGGCTGGACATCGGCGCATTGGGGCTGGTGGCGCGCACGTCGAACTCGGTCATCATGGTCGCCGCCTGCTTCGCCATTTTTTCGCGGTCGAGCAAACCGAAGCGGGAGAATTTTTCCAGTGAACCGAGGAATAGATTTTCAGCAACGCTGAGTTCCGAGATACATGCAACTGCATGCCGGTCTTCCGGAATGATGCCGGCACCGGCGTCGGTGATGTCCTGGGCAGAACTGCCGGTCAGGTCTTGCTCACCTATCTTCATCGCACCACCAGTCGGTGTCAGCAAGCCCGCGATGATGGCACCGAGCTCGCTTTGACCATTGCCTTCGACGCCTGCGATGCCGACGATCTCACCCCGTGCGACCGACAGATGCACATCGCTCAGACGTGTAACGCCATCCTTGTCCTGGAACGACAGCCCCTGTAACTGCAGGGCCGGCAAACCAAGTGAACGACTGTCGACAACTGCGGCGGCCGCCGGCGTCGCGTTCGCCGCGTCCTGAGCTGCGTCGCTAAGTATGCCCAGCGTTGCAGCGAGTACGGAGTCGCCAGATTTAACGTCGCGACCAACCATGGAACGAACCAGCGCATGCATGTCAGCGCCTTCCATACAAACGCTTTCCACAATCCGCCCCTGGCGCAAGACACTGGTGCGGTCCGCGACCTTGGCGATCTCCGCCAGCTTGTGTGTGACCAGGATCACGCCACGGCCGCTTTCCGCCACTTTGCGACAAACCGCCAGGAGCGAGTCGACTTCTTCCGGTGGCAATACAGCCGTAGGTTCATCCAGCAGTAACAGACGCGGATTACTCAACAGGCATTTAATAATTTCAATGCGTTGCCGCTCGCCCACCGACAGGTCGCCGACGATGCAATGCGGATCAATCTTCAAATCATATTCATCCGCCAGCTCCTGCATGCGCCGGATAATGAAATCCTGTTTGAGGATGGCTTGCGCCCGACCCAGCATCAGGTTTTCCACCACCGACATATTGGAAACCAGGCTAAAGTGCTGGTGCACCATTGCGATTCCCAGCTCAAGCGCATGCGCCGGGCCACTGGGACGGAATTCGCCGCCGTCATATTTAATAAGGCCGGCATCCGGCCGATGCACACCAAAGATCAGATTGCATAAGGTCGACTTCCCCGCACCGTTCTCACCCAGCAGGCAATGCACTTCGCCGGCTTCGACGTTGAGGGAAATATCATTCAACACCAAATGCGAACCAAAGCGTTTCGTTACGCCCGCAATTTCCAGGATCGCCATGGCTTTATCCCACCCGGACTTTGATTTTGCCGGCTAACAGCGCGTCCTGTATTTCCCTGACCTTGGCCTGCATTTGCGGCGTCATGCCGCCGCACACTTCTATGCCCGCCGATTGCGGCCCCATTGCAAGTCCGAATGGTTTGTACTCAGGCTTCCAGGTTCCAGCGACCATTTGATCGATTGCATACTCCAGCATGAAACCGATTCCGCTCACGGTGTACGCCAGGTACAGCGGGTTTTTATCAGCGCAATAATTGGTGTAGCTGCCGATCATCCTGGTATTTTTGTCGCGCGCCGCCTGCTCCATGCCACGTACACCGAGGTTCAGGATGTTGTAGTGCACATCTGCGCCCTGCCCGATGGCAGCCAGTGTCGCCTCCTTGGCTTTGGTGACATCATCGAAGTCACCTGTGTAGGTTTCAAAGTATTTGATATCAGGTTTGACGTAACGCGCACCATTACCGAATTCCTTGCCGGTGTTAACGATGGCTGGGATTTCGGCGCCACCGACATAGCTGACCGCACCGTTCTTTGACGACATCGCGGCGACCGCACCCGCGATAAAACCGATCTGTGCCTGGAGTACGTCGTATTGCGCGACATTACTGGTTGGAGTGCCGGTAGGCCCGACGATGGAAAATTTCACTTTTGGAAAACGTTGTGCGACTTTGAGCACGGATGCCTGGGTCTGCCCCGCCGCACCGATCACCAGATCGTTTTTGGAAGCCAGCGACACCAGCACTTGTTCCATGTCACCGAACTTCACGTTTTCAATAAATGAAATTTTTACTTTGCTGCCGTAACGCGCTTCGGCACGCTTGATGCCGTTGTAGGCCGACTCCATCCAGCCGTGGTCCAGTTTGGAACCCGGCATCAGGATCCCGATCTTGATCGGATCCGCAGCCATGGCAAACGGCGCCAGGCCATAAGCGAGTGTGCCGGCACCGGCGGAGGTGGCAACTGTTTTCAGAAATGTTCTACGGCTAGTCTTCATGCTTGTCCCCTTTATAGGTATGTTTTATTACGATTAAGCAGTCCGAGAAAGTCAGCACAGGTCAAAACTGACCATCTACATTTTGTTTTTTGGCATCAGGAAATACTTATGAGCTAGATTGAAATCGATCTTAGAAATAGGGTTTCCCTTTGTCTACGCCCCCAACCGTATGCTGTGAATTCACAGCATGAATGGTTGGAATCCGATTGTTTTCAGCAACTACCAGACAGCAGTCGTGTGCCACCCTGAGCAGGGCGGCACACAGTTGGTCAGAAGCGATGACGCATACCGACTGCAACGCTGACTGCGTTTGCGTAATCTGTGGTTTTATCGTTCATGAGGAAGGAGTAGAGATCGGTGCGCTTGGAAAGGAAGTAGTCATAGCCGACAGAAACCGTCGTACGTTTGACATCTGAAAACAAGGCGCTCTCGCGTTTGGTCTGGGCCACTGCACCCAGCAGTTTGCCGTTCCCGAGCGGCACGCTGAGGCCCAGTGTGCCGGTCTGGTCCTTGAGGTCGACGTCATGCGTCGCCCGGTCGTATGTAGCAAAGAACTTCAGGTAAGAAAAATCATAGCTGCCGCCGACAAACGCAAGCTTTTGCCGGGTCGCCACCAGGTTCGGCCCGCCGGGTACCGGTACCGATAACATTACACTCGGCCCGTTCGGCACGATGGGATTGTCGACCGGATTGCCGACCTGCACATCGTGATAGGCCAGCCCCAGCGCCAAGGGACCGTTTTGATACAGCGCGTTCGCACCCTTGTTGTTCTTGGATGAATTGCCCGCCGCTTCACCAAACTGGTAGTGCAGATTGAAGGTCAAGCCGGCAAATGTTGGCGAGGTATAGGCAATCGAATTGCTCCATGCGCTATCAGTACGGCCAAATGTACCCGGGAATACATTCGTACCGACGATAGTGTGCAAGACCAGTGGCGACAGCGAGAAGGAGTCCTCTACCGGATTGAACATATACAGCGGCAAGGTCGTTGGCGGCGTCATGCGACCCAGCATCAGTTTGCCGAAGCTGCCTGACAAGGCCACGTTGGCATCTCGCGCGAAAAAGGTATCGCCGCCAAAACGACCGTAGGCGCCATCGTCAATACGGTAAAACGCACCAAGGGTAAAACTCGCCTTCAGCCCTCCACCGAGGTCTTCAAAACCCTTGAAGCCAATGTATGACGTTGATAAACCACCGCTATCAACTTTGGATGTGCGCGCTGCGTCACCGCTGTTCCGCATGGAGCCCATAAAGCCATCTGCTATACCTTCCATGGTGACGGAGCTTTGTGCCCGCGAAAGGCTGCTGTAAGAAAGGATGGAAGCAGTCAACAATACGCTGAATAATATTTTTGATTTCACGATTCGTCTCTTTTATTAGATTAATTAAATGTGAGTAACAGCTGCTGCATACGAAAATTATTTCCGGTACATCTCCACCATCCATGCCAATGCGAAATAAACACGCGTGAATTTTTTACGTGCTTTTTTACTGGCAAAGATGGGAGCTGATACTAGGAATGGATGAAATGTGCGTCTACGCACGCTGGCGAATAGCCTTGATTCACACAATGAATGGCGCACTTCTTTTGCCATGCGTTCACTCTGCGCAGCCTGCATTGCACAGGCAATTCATATTCATGATCCCTTGCATTCATCGTCGTAATGCAAGATGGAAATTGACTCATGCCAACAAACAACTTTTTCGCCCCTTGAGTGCGCTAACGCACCGAGCGCGGGGAATTATTCGGGTAATTTGGTAGTCAATCTTATGTACTCATTCATAATTCAAAAGGATTCCCCATGAAATCGACACAGAAAATTCTCTTCTCGGTGCTGGCCGCAACTGTATTGCTTGGTGCTGCCGGTTGTGAAAACATGTCCCATCGCGAAAAAAGCATGGCAGTCGGCGCTGGCGCCGGTGCGGTCGGTGGTGCAGTGTTGACTGGCGGTAGTGCATTGGGCACAGTCGGTGGTGCAGCAGTAGGTGGCGTGATTGGTAACGAAGTTGGCAAAAACAAAAAGTAAATCTGAAAACGCGAGTCAACACATTCCAGGAGGCAGTAAATGAGCAAATATAAAAACGGGGCAATTGCAGTAATGGCGACGGGCATGCTGGCCTTGGCTTTGGCCGGGTGCCACAAGGAAGGGCCTGCTGAGAAGGCCGGAAAAGAAGTTGATCAAACCATGAACAAAGCCGGCCAGCAAATTGAAAAAGCCGGCGAAAAGATTGAGAACACCGCTAAAGACGCGCAAAAGTAAGCCGTCCGGCAGCAAAAAACAGGTGAACGGTAGAGCTACCGTTCACCTGTTTTTTTTATTGGCGCACCAACGCGAAAATGAACCTCACGCTCAGCGTGTCGTTTTTTCTTCGTTGTCGTTCAGATGAAAGATCAGGCAACCTTCGTTGTCGCGTATCAGTTTCAGTGACTGCGTGTAAGGCAAATTAATGTGCTTCGCACAAAAAGTTTCCTTGACCGGTAATTCATGCCCGCCACGATTCACCACTACCGCCAGTTCTATTTTTTCCGGCCGGCCATATTCAAATACTTCATTGATCGCCGCGCGTATCGTACGTCCCGTATAGAGGACATCGTCAACGATAATGATCTGTTGTCCATTCATATCAAACGGAATTTTTGAACGGTGCACACCAAAGTTCAACTGCCTGTGCCCGCAATCATCGCGTTGATAGGACACATCCAGCGTACCGATCGGTGATGTCAGTTCAAGCGCGGTGCGCAGGTATTCCGCGACCCAGATACCACCGGTATGAATTCCTATCAGTTTGGTCGACCTGTTAACATGTGGCCGCATCAGGTTAGCGAGGCGCCTGCACAAAGCCGTACCGTTTAACTTGGACCTCATATTGAATGACTATCACGCAAAGACACTTGCCCGGTAATCCCGACAATAAATCCGCTTAACATGTCCCAACCGGAAGAATGGCCGATACTCACCAGCTCGCGGATCGCCGCCAGGGCTTCGGCTTGCGATTCACCATGGACCAGCGCTTCAGACAACTGATGCAGCGGCGCGAAACTTTGCGCATGTACCAGATCCGCCATCAGGGTCGCACTGATGATGTGGCTGCGATCCCTGGCCTTTGCAATCAGGCGGCGTCCCACTTCATCCCAGGCATCGACATCCAGGGCATTCCTTTTTTCCAGTAACGCTCGCCCAAACAATGCTGCACCGATGAAATCATCGCCGGACGGCGTCATGCCGGAACCGAAACCAATCAGCGGCAGCGCCGCCTGGTAAACATGTTCAGGACTATCCTTGCGGAAGCCACAGGCAATGTTTTCAATATTGCGGATCGCCAGCTTGAGTGGGTACTCCGGTTCCTGATCCAGCAACATTGCACCGAATCCCCTGACAGGCCCAAGTGAGTGCAAGGGCTCAAACAGTCGGCGACAGGCGGCAACGAGGCGCGGCAAGTCAGCAGCTGTCACCATACTGCGCTGTGGATACCAGGGGCGAATATCACTGGTGTCAAAATGCTGCAACTTGCCCTTGATGACGAACGGTTTTTCCAGAATGACGGCACGCGGATGCAGTTCCGCCAGGTCAGAACCCAGCCATATGATTTCGCCACTTACGTGCAAATAGGGAGTATGGGCAAAACCGGGTATCGATTGCGCATCGCCTCCAGCCGCGGTCAATGCTTCATATGCCTTGAAACCGATTATCTTGATTGTGTTCTCTGTGATGTTTGCAATGGAATTCATTTAGGGCACTATCCTTGTACCAGCCCGCCCCTGCAGCGCTTCAAACGCATGGTCCAGGGAAGTGATGATGACGCGCCGTCCACCGTTCTCCAGGTACTTCAGCGCAGCACCGATTTTGGGGCCCATGCTGCCGGATGGAAACTGACCGTCTGCCATGTAACGGGCGGCATCGGCCATGCTTATTTCACTTAACAGACGCTGGCTTGGTTTGCCAAAATCCAGCGCCACACGTTCCACACCTGTCAACATGACCAGGGTTCCTGCGCCTATCTGATTTGCCAGTATCGCGCTGGTGTAATCCTTGTCGATGACTGCCGGCACACCGTGGAACTCACCATGGATATCCTGGATGACCGGAATACCGCCACCACCCGCAGCGATCGGGACGACTCCTGCCTTGATCAACGCTTCAATGGCGGCGATGTCCAGAATACGCAGCGGTATCGGTGATGGCACCACACGCCGGTAACCGCGATTGGAATCTTCAATAAACTTCCATCCTGTTTCCTTGGCCATCGCCTCGGCTTCTCTTTTGGTGAAAAACTTCCCTATCGGCTTGCTCGGTTTGAGGAAGGCAGGATCATCGATAGCGACTTCTACCTGGGTAATGATCGAAGAAACACTGACATCGATCTCATGTTCATGCAGCACATTCATCAGGGTCTGCTGCAGCATGTAACCCATGCCGCCCTGCGAATGGGCGACGCAAATATCCATCGGCATGGGCGCGAGTTCATTCGCGGTCTTTGCCATGCGGTAGAGGATGTTCCCGACCACCGGTCCGTTGCCATGCGTCAGGACCAGCTTGAAACCGCCTTCCAGTAAGCGCGCCAGATGCTCGCAGGCGACCTGGATCAAGGCGAACTGCTCTTCCGCCAAGCCCTTGATATTCGGTGGATAACTCGCATTGCCGCCAAAGGCGATCACTATCCTTTTGTCATCCATCAACATCTCATTACTCCCGGTCTGATCTGTTTTCAGGTTGAGTTTCTGGATTCATACCGTGCTTCGGGGGACTGCGGGAGATCGTGACAGGAATGCATGTACCGCTCATTCCGGCATCCATGCACTCTGTTCCCGTTTCTATGCAATTACGGTATTCATTGCGAGTTATCAACTCTGGCTTGCGATACTTGAAGAGAATTTAAGGGTGGGGTTCGCATTTGTCTATGTGGCGTTCGATATGCGATGCATACGTGTTATGAATACTGCGACCAGGGCATATTGCGAATTTAATGTGATATATAGTTTGTTCGAATCAGTATTGCGTTTCCCTGCTTCCTATATGCACAAGATATGAACATTGCTTCCGTAGACCTCAATCTACTCGTTGCCTTTGACGCGATCGTCAAAGAACGCAACGTGACGTCTGCCGCCGTTCGACTCGGGGTAAGCCAGCCGGCCATGAGTAACGCCCTTGCACGCCTGAGAATTATTTTTAACGATCCCTTGTTCGTACGTACCAGCCAGGGCATGCAGCCTACTCCCTACGCCGAACAGCTGATCGAGCCGGTCAGCCGCGCATGCGAACTGATCACGTCTGCCCTGCAGATCAATTCAGTGTTTGATCCGGCCACCACGACCAAAACCTTTTCCTTCTATATGACGGAAATTGGCGAAATCCTGTTACTGCCGAAACTGTTGAAGCACATCCAGGTCGCTGCGCCGAATGCCTGTGTGCGGGTGCGCCGGATTCCCGAGCAAGGTGCGAAAGAGGCGATGGCCAATGGCGAGATCGATTTGGCGGTCGGTTTGTTTCCCTACCTGAAAGCAGGGTTCTACCAGCAGCGACTGTATACCGACAAATTCGCATGCATAGTACGCCAGGGCCATCCGACTGTGCATGACAGCCTGACACCACAACAGTATGTGGATACCCCGCATGTCATCGTGATGTCGGCCAATACCGGACATGATGCGGCAATCGAAAAAATTTTACTGACCGAGCATTTGCGCCGCAAGATAGTCATGACTTCGCAGAATTTCCTGGTGCTGCCGATGATCATCGAGCAAACCGATGCGATCGCCACGATTCCTTTCCGCATGGCGCAAAAGATCGCGTCTTATTCGACCGGCATCAAAATCCTGGAGTCACCGATACCCTTCCCGAATGTCGACATTAAGCAACATTGGCATGAACGCTTCCATTACGACCCGGCGAACAAATGGATGCGTGATTTGATGGTTACGCTCTTTCGCGAGTAAGCATCGACCTGCCCCGGGAATAAGCGCCAGTCCGCAAGGACCTCCGCCCGACCACACAAGCACGGATAAGCAGCAGCCGACTGCCGGGTTTTCATCCGCGGCGGGGACACTGGCAATTCAGGCAAGAAATTGATCGCACAAAAACAGGGCTGCCCTGGATGCAGATTTATATATAACTGTTTGATTTATAAGACTTAATGGTGCGGCTGGCTGGAATCGAACCAGCGACCCTTGGCTTCGGAGGCCAATACTCTATCCACTGAGCTACAGCCGCATGAAGGACTACTGAGGAGGCCTGCAGGATACCGTTTTTCTGACTTTCCGTCCACGTAAAGCGACGTTTTCCCGTTCCCTATCATTTGCTTTGCGTCTATAATCGAGCGTTTGGCGGCATTGTAATTGTGTTATCCGCCTGGGCATGCAACGCGTAGCAAGGGAGCATGCGCCCGTAGAACGATTTTTATAATTGTATTGAGGGAATAATGAGCGACGCACACCACGAAGAAGAATCCGCGATCAAGACGCCAAAGCAACTCATCATGGCAATCCTGGCAGGTTTCCTTGTCCCGATTGTCTGTATCGTTTTACTGGTACTGTACGTCACCAATGAAAAACACATAGGCGCCGGTTCCGATGGCTTGTCACCTGAAGCTGTCGCCGCCCGCATCAAACCGGTAGCCGATGCCGGCTTCACACTGAAAGATGTGAATGCCCCGAAAGTCCTGAAAACCGGCGATGAAGTCTACAAGATGGCATGTGCCGCCTGCCACGCAACCGGCGCAGCCGGTGCCCCGAAAATGGGTGATGCAGGAGCCTGGAGTGCCCGTATTGCACAAGGTTACAGCACACTGGCAAAACACGCGATTGAAGGTATCCGTGCCATGCCGGCCAAAGGTGGCAACCCTGACCTGGACGATGTCGAAGTTGAACGCGTCGTGGTCCTGATGGCCAACAGCGCCGGCGCAAAATTCGCCGAACCGGCAGTACCGGCACCTGCTGCTCCTGCAGCGGCACCGGCGGCAGATGCTCCGGCCCCTGCCAAATAAGTAAGCACGACAAATAAAAAAGCCGACTTGAAGTCGGCTTTTTTTTCGTTCATTCACACGTGATTACAAATGTTCGTGCAATGCGACATGCTTGGCTTTCTTTTTCTTCGACAGGAAGTACAGCGCAGTACCGGCACTGCCCACCACCAAAGCGCCACGCAAGATAGGCCGCAATACTGAACGCTTGCTCAGCAAGGACACGCCGCTGACAACCAGAGGCAGCAAGCGGCGCAACTTCTCACCGGTCAGGCTTTTCAAGTCGAACAAATCCGAAACACTCGCAAAGGCCGATTGCGCCCGTACACTGACCAGGCCGATGGCGGTCTTCGCGATCGCATCCGCACCCAGGTTTTCACGTACGACATCACGTGCTTCACCAATCGCAACACGATAGGCTTTGCATTGCTCAAGCAGTCGTTGCTTGCGCTGTGCGGACGATTCTTCCGGCTCCTGATGATGTGTAGTCATGCAATTCCTCTTGGCTTATAACAGCGCGTCATGGTCATTACGCAATTCAGCCATGGTTGCCGGCATCGACAATTTTCCTTCCCGTAGCAGGGATTGAACATACAACAGGATGCCGACCGCGACCGCCGTAAAGATAATCGCAAGTATCAATAGAATCTTCCAGCCCAGCGTTGGCCAGCTGAGATAGACAATCAATGCACTCCAGTAGCCGATGGCAAATAACGCGACTATCGCGCCGAGGACAAACAGCGCAACCAGCTTCAATGCATTGGCACGGACTTCAGCCAACTCAAGCGCTGCCAGCTCGATACGGCTCATCAACAAGCCGAACATGTTTTTAGCCAGATTGACGGCACCGCTGACCAAGCCGGGTCGGAAATCCGAAGAACGCGGGGTTTGCTGTTCCATATCGAATGCCGTGTGACTTATTTACGCGAGATCAAAAGTCCCACCAATACGCCAACACCAGCCGAGATCGCCACTGCACGCCATGGATTTTCATGCACGTAATCGTCTGCTTTCTCTGCCACTTCCTTGCCGGTTTCAATCGCGGCAGTCTGCACTTCGTGTGCTTTTACCAGGGCGTTATCCAACAGTTGCAAACCGCGATTACGCAATTCATCGGCACGTTCGCCGGTTGCGCTGGTTGCTTCACGAAATAATTCCTGGGCGTCTTTGACTAAGGTTTTCATATCGCTCCGTGTGGTTTTCAAGGTAGATGCTTTCATAATATAGGCCCCTTTTTTATATCTGGACAAAGGCAGTGTCGCGTTTTCAGTATGGATCTGTCAAACCGACCTGCGTTGAGATGCTGCTCTGCGATTGCCTGTGATACTGCTATTGTCTTCCGATTTTTGCCGGATATTTATATCAGCAATCAGTGCTGTGACATTCGCATTATTGTTTAGTTGCAATCGCGTAGTTCAGTTTTATCATACTTTGCTTTGGGCGAATAAGCGTTACCGCACATTCGGCGCAAATAAATCCCCTTATCCCAGACTTTTCAGGTGCCTGGCGTGCAATCGGTGCAGTGCTCGATCGCATCCTCTTCCTTCAGCAGGTTTTCTTTCAATTCGCGTAAAGCAGTCCGCAGCCCCTCTTCCACTACCGGGTGGTAAAACGGCATATCCAGCATTTGTCCGACCGTCATCCCGCTCTGGCAGGCCCACGCCAATAAATGTCCGATATGCTCGGCACGCGGCCCGACCATTTCCGCACCGAGGAAGCGATGCGTGCCACGCTCGCCGTAGACCTTCAGCAAGCCGCGGTTTTGCCGCATGACCCGGCTGCGACCCTGGTTCGCAAACGAGACCTGCCCGACTTCGAACTGCCGCGGCTTCAGATCCCTGCCGGTTTGGCCGACCACCGCAATCTGCGGATCGGTGAAAGCAACCATCAAACGGCTACGCCGCAAACCGGCAACAACTTCAGGAAAACGCACTGCGTTATCACCGGCGATGCGCCCTTCATCCGCCGCCTCATGCAACAACGGCCGGTCATTATCCGCGTCGCCCGCAATAAAGATCGCGCTATTGCCGCACTGCATGGTCAGGGAATCAAACAGCGGAATGCCTTGCGGGTTTAAATGCAGGCCAGTGTTTTCCAGTCCGATATTCTTCACATTCGGCGTGCGGCCGGTCGCCGCCAACACATACTGGAAGTGCTCGGTGCGTTCACTGCCATCCTGCTGGCGCGAAACGAATTCGACCTGCTCGCCGACCAGTTTGGCCGAAACAATGCTCGTATTTAAACGCAAATCCAGTTCGGCACCGATGCTTTCAATCGCGCTTTGATTGATCGCATCGTCGCCCAATTGCGCCAGCCTGCCGCTGCGGCCGAACAAGGCCACGCGCACACCCAGCCGTTGCAAGGCTTGCCCCAGTTCCAGTCCGATGACGCCGGCACCAACTACCGCTACCGATTCAGGTAAATCGTCGCGCTCAAAAATATCGTCACTGGTGATCACGCGCGCACCCAGCCCGCGCAATTCCGGCGGGATCTGCGGGGTGGAACCGGTCGCAATCACGACGCGTTCCGCCATCACTTGCGTATCCTCACCGACTTGCAGACAGCCAGGTGAAACAAAACGCGCATAGCCGTGCAAGCGCTCAGCCGCAGCTATGGACTCCACGCTTTCCACCACAAAACCGACGAAACGATCACGCTCGGATTTCACGCGTTGCATGACTTGCTTGCCATCTATGCGCACAGAACCGGGATGCACGCCAAAACCAGGCGCTTCAGTCGCTGCATGCGCCGCTTCGGCAGCGGCAATCAATAATTTGCTCGGCATGCAACCGACGCGTGCGCAAGTGGTGCCGTAGGGGCCGCCTTCAATCAAGACCGCACTCTTGCCATGTGCCTTGACGGCACGATAGGCGGACATACCGGCACTACCGGCGCCGATTACTGCGACATCGAATTTAAGCGTTTTCATCGTTTCCCATTCCTGAAAGTGCTGAACCAGAAAGAAGTGTCGCCGGCTCAGTCGTTCCTGCTATGGAGTTCAGCGATATCTTCAATATTGCCGATCTGGATTACTACCGGATTCACCGAGGCCCAGCTTTGCATGGGACGCCAGGCAAAGCGCCATTCGTTTTCACCGGCGAGGTTTTTCGCCTTGGAAAAAATTTTGCCCAAGGGACTTGGTGCGCCATAAGAAATGGCCGCATCGATGCCCGCCCAATTCGGCAAGACCTTCTGCGCCGCACGATGCACGCGCTCACCAAACTCTTCGGCATCATGCACGACGAGATAGGAATCGACACGCGGCATGGCATCAAACAGCGTGCCGTCCCAGGTTTTGGTCAGGCTGAGTACCAGGTAATTGTCGTTCGGCAGCAGGATCTGGTCTGCGGCCGGCGGGCTTAAACGGAACTCGCCCAGAGATAAGGAACGCTCTAAACCATTGCGTTCGGAAAAATAATACAGCTTGGAAGGACGCTTACTATCAATCAAAGTCATGCTGCGGCCCTGGAAAATAATGATGATGGTGATACACCGGCAATTGGTACCAGCATTGCCATTTTAAGCAGATTCGCCGGAACGCGCCCGGCTCTGCTTATTCCACGCAATATATGCGCTGGCTCAATCTGCTGCAGGGGGATACCGCCAGCGGTACCAGGCCAGCCCCAGCCACTCGTGCAGGGCGTAAGAAGTCTGCTGCAACCACTGGCTGGATGGCAGGAAGTCGGCTGGTGTATGGCGCGCATTGCTGATGAAAATGGTCGGTGCCGCCACCACCTTCAGCCCGGCCTGTGTAAATACCTGTTTCGCGCGTTGCATATGCATGGCATCCGTCACCAGCAAGATGTGTTTCACGCCGGCCTCGCGCAACATACGCGCGGATAGCTGTGCATTTTCGGCGGTATTGTTCGACGCCTGTTCCAGCCAGCGCACCGGCACCGAAAAATCCTCTCGCAACACGCGTGCCATCACCGCCGCTTCCGATACCGCCGCACCGTCCGGTTGCCCACCGCTGACCAACACCGGCAAATGCGTTGTGCGGTATAGCGTAGCGGCATAACGCAGGCGATGCAGGGTCGGCGAG
Source organism: Janthinobacterium sp. Marseille (assembly GCF_000013625.1). NCBI lineage: Bacteria > Pseudomonadati > Pseudomonadota > Betaproteobacteria > Burkholderiales > Oxalobacteraceae > Janthinobacterium > Janthinobacterium sp. Marseille. Next base: position 3,976,829 of record NC_009659.1, read on the forward strand.
CTCGGAATATCTTGTCCGGCATATTCAAGCGCATTGCTGATACGCCCGCCTCCCAGTACCACGATCGCCTGCGCACCACTTGCATCACCAAGTTGTAGCGGCGGATTGAATTTTTCCAATGGAGAGATGAATAGCGTGGCACCGAAACGGGTACTGCACAAGGCCAAAACGACCAGAGCCAATACCGACAAACCCAGGCCCAGGCGCGGCCAGCGCGGCCGCAACAACAAACCCAGCGCACATAGCAGGATCAGGTTGAGCGGCGGCAATAGCAGTGCGCCCGCCACCGTATTAAACAGCCAGGCGCTGCTCAAGATAGGCTGACTCCGGCCATCAAAGCGTTGCCCTTACTCATTCATTTGCGGTTCGGCGATTGTTCGCAGCTGAAAACGACCGTCGTTATTGAAGAGCCAGGTTTCTATCACTTCCACACGCCCATGGCGCAAGAGGGAAGATGCCGGCTTGGGGAAAGGTGCGGTATTGCGCACACTGGCAAGAGCGGTTGACTCTGTGGTGCGGTCACGGTTAGAGCGCATGATTTCACTACGCAGCAAGCTGCCGTTGGCATCGATCACGTATTTCACCACCACGACAGAACGCAGCAAGGCTTGCGGGCGACCGATATACACCTTGGTGGAATTGACCTGTGCAATGCGATGCGCCAGCGCAAACTGATATTCGCTGATCGAATCAGCGGTAGACGTACCGTCCGGTGTGGTTTCCGCCGGCTTATCCAGCAAAGTGCGTGCACCGCATCCGGCCAGCAAAAGCGCGACGGCACATATGGTGATTCGTTTTTTTATCATCGCTCTGTCATCTTCGGCATGAAATCAATATCCGATGCGCATAAAAGCACGCATCCCACTGGCAGCTATCTTAACGGGATAGCGCGCTCATCGCCATCTTGCTGTTGGAACATACTTTGTCAGAGAAAGCTTTGCTGCAAACGAAACTGTTCGGTCGCCGCCACCAATGCGGCAGCGGTGCCGGGTTCGAGTGCGGCATGACCGGCATCGCCCACGATCTGCAAACGTGCCTGCGGCCAGGCCTCATGCAAACGGTAGGCAGACACCGGTGGGCACACCGCATCGTAACGACCCTGCACAATCACCGCCGGCAGATGCCGGATCCTGTCGATATCGCGGATCAACTGGTCTTCTTCCATAAAGCCTTGATGCAGGAAGTAATGCGCCTCCAGTCGTCCGACACCCAGGGCGATCACATCGTCGTTCAACATCGACTGGATTTCCTGTGGCGGCTTCAGGAACAGGCAACTGCCTTCATAACGGCTCCAGTCGCGCGCGGCTTGCAAGGACACTGCCGCATCCTCGCTGAACAGGCGACGCTTGTATGCCTGCAGCAAATCCCCGCGCTCCTCGGGCGGGATAGCGGCAACAAATGCCGCATGCGCCTCCGGGAAAAACCAGCGCATGCCATACAGAAACCAATCAATTTCCGCGCGCGTGCAAAGGAAGATGCCGCGCAATATGAAGCCGAGACAGGTATGCGGATGCGTTTGTCCATATGCCAGCGCAAGGGTCGCACCCCATGAGCCGCCGAATACCAGCCACTGCGGTATGCCCAGCATGGCACGCAAGGCTTCGATATCGGCAATCAGCAACTGCGTCGTGTTATCGCGATACTCACCGAGCGGGGTCGATTTGCCGGCACCACGCTGGTCGAACAAGACGATGCGGTAATACTCGGGATTAAAAAATTGCCGGTGCCGCGGCGAAATACCGCCGCCGGGACCGCCGTGCAGGAACAAAACCGGCACCCCGGCCGGATTGCCGCACTCTTCCCAATACAGGGTATGGCGCGCATCTACCGGCAACATTCCGCTGCGATAAGGTTGCAACTCGGGAAACAAGGGCAATTCAGGAGTCGAAGCGTCCATGGCATTCAAAAAAAGAAATCATTGATCGTCAGCAGGAAAGCCGCGCCCTGCCTGCCCCTGCCGCTATGCACAGAAAGCCGGCGCGATTGTTTGCGAACTATTCCCGCCATGCAACCTCTACCTTCAGTACCCATGTAAGTCGCATGTGTAAAACATGCAAAAAGCATTTGAATTGGAGGTGAACTAATGATGTTACTGCAAGACTGGTTTATGTTTGGAATTTCACTGGAGAACTGGCTACACGCGCTACTGGCAACGGTATTAAGTTATCTGATCATGGACCTGCTCACACGCTTCGTGGTCCGCCTCGTTAAACGCCGCATGTCCGTCCTTCATCGCATTACCAAACACCGCATCGACGAAGTCATTGTTCACACCCTGGGCGGCACCAAACGCATGCTGCTCCTGCTGCTGGCAATCCTGATCGGCCTCAATACCCTGACCCTGCCCGCCGCGCTCGAACTGCGTCTGTCGCAGGCAGGCATCATCATCATCGGCCTGCAAATCGCAATCTGGCTCAATCGCGGCATCAATATGTGGATGGAAAAGGTGGTCGATCCGGAAGTCGATCCGGAACTGCGGAATGGTGCGACCACCACCACCATGGTCTTCCTGCTGCGCATCGCGGTGATGCTGACCGTGTTGCTGGCGGTATTGGCCAACCTGGGTGTGAACATCACCGCCTTTGTTGCCAGCCTGGGCATAGGCGGTATTGCGATTGCATTCGCACTGCAAGCTATCCTCAGCGACCTGTTTGCTTCACTGTCGATAGGCTTGGACAAGCCATTTGAAGTCGGCGACTTTATTGTGGTCGACGATTTGCTGGGGACGGTGGAATACGTCGGCATCAGGACCACACGCCTGCGCAGCCTGAGTGGCGAACAGTTGGTGCGCTCCAATACCGAATTGCTGAAATCACCGATACGTAACTACAAGCGCATGTCGGAGCGACGCGTACTCTTCAACTTCGGCATTACGCATGACACACCGGTCGACAAGATTGCCGAGTTATCGTCGACAGTGCGTAAAATTATCGAAGACGCACCTTCCACCCGCTACGACCGTGCACACTTTGTCCGCATCGGTCCCAGCAGCCTGGAGTTTGAAGTCGTGTATTACCTGTTAAGCCGTGAATACAGCGTCTATATGGATGTGCAACAACACATCAATCTGGAACTCATGCGTGCCTGTGCCGAACGCGGCATTGTGTTTGCCCATCCGACGACAACCCTGCATGTGCCGTCCGAAGTGCATTTGGCTACACGCCCTACGCCGGTCGAAGTAGCGCAACGCAAACAAGCCAGCGCCTGATGTAAAACATGCGGGCCTGGCCCGCATGTTTTCACTTGCTAACGACGCCAGTCTTGCCCATACGATGGCGCACGATGTCGTACACCCAGTTGAAGCAAAACGCGTACAGCATGAAAAAGACCGAGAACACCAGGTCAAGCATCAGCGCATCCCACACCGATATATCCAGCCACCATGCTGTCAGCGGCAGGGCAATCGACATGAAGAAGGCTTCGAAGCCCAGCGTATGGCAAACCCGCATGCGGACAGTGCGACGCCAGCCATAGCGGTGTTCGAAGGCTTCGTAAATGTGGTTGTAAATCATATTGCTAGCCATCGCGGACAGCGCCAGCATCACGGCCAGGGCGCCGAAATGCAGCATGTCCATACCGAAACCATAGGACATCAGTGGGACCAGGATAATGAGCGCGAAAAATTCAAACAGGACAGCGTGAATGACGCGGCGGAATAATGTATTGATAACAGGTACTCGGAAAAAAACAGGCGGGGGCTCCATTATAGGTTGCCCACGGCAAACCCGCTTGGCAGCTACCCGTCACGGATAAAGCTGCGTTTTTTCGTAATGAAAATGGCAATTCCGAAAAAAGATTCTGCAAAGAGTGGTGACAAATTTTTTAATATGTTCTATACTTCGCCCCCTTCAGGTGTTGGTAGACGTCAACACAAGTTTGGCTGAGTAAGCGTATTTTGCGGGTGCTTAGCTCAGTTGGTAGAGCGGCGCCCTTACAAGGCGTAGGTCGGCGGTTCGACCCCGTCAGCACCCACCAATCAGTCAAACAAGCAGCCTGAAGCAGTCTAGTAGTTGGAGTGGTAGTTCAGTTGGTTAGAATACCGGCCTGTCACGCCGGGGGTCGCGGGTTCGAGTCCCGTCCACTCCGCCAGAACAAGAAAATGCCCGCGCAAGCGGGCATTTTTGTTTCCGTCTCCTATTTCGGCGCAGCCGACACATCGCGGATGGAGTGCGCCGCCTGCGCGGCGCACGGCGGGACTCGAAGCGATTTGCTTGCAAGCAAATCGGCGGCCTGCGGAACGTAGGCGAGTCCTGTCCACTCTTTCGGCATAGCCGATATGCTGTGGATCGAATGAGCCGCCTGCAGAATGCAGGCGAGTCCCCTCATCAAAATACCTTTTTGACGGCAAGCATCACCGCACGTGGTTCGCCATAGAAATTCTGGCGCCCGAAGTTACTGACTTTTTCATAGTATTTTTTATCGAACAGGTTGGTGACGGTCAGGCTGGCGGTCGTTGTACTGTCAATTTGATACCCGACTTGCCCACTCACCGTCACGTATCCATCACCGACCACACGAGTCGCCCCTGTTCCCGAAGCAAAGTCACTCACCGCTTTCAGGCCGCCGGCGAGGCTCCAGCGATTCAGGGCACCATCACGCCAGCTGTGCTTGGACCAGAGATTGAAGCTATGGCGCGGCGTAAATGGCGAGAAGGCTTGTCCTACCGAAGCGATAGGTGCCTGCAAGAATTTCGTTGCAGTGTAGGCATAACCGGCGACCAATTCCCAGCCCGGCGCCACCTGCCCGCTTACTTCCGCTTCCAGGCCCTGGCTTCGGACCTTGCCGCCCGGAATCGAATCCGTGAGGCTAGGCGTGCTTGTATCGTCAATCGCCCGGTCTTTATCGATGATCCTGAAGATCGCGAAACTAGTGTTCACACGCTTATCGAACCATTCGCTTTTTATACCGAATTCAATCTGCGAACCGGTACGCGGATCCAGCAGTTTGCCATTCCTGTCTATCGCCGTTTGCCCGACAAAGGTCTCCGCATAGCTCCCGTACAAAGACGAGTTATCGCTCAAGGTATAAATCACGCTGCTTAGCGGTGTAAATTGTGTACCAGGCCTGGAAGTCGAACTGACGACGCCGGTCGTCGGATTCCTCGATTCGGTTTCCCAACGCCCCAGCCGCCCACCCAGCAGGAAAGTCCAGCGATCCAAAGGTTTGAGCTGCACTTGGCCATACAGGCCTGTTTGAGTCTGCTTGCTGCCGTTGTTGTAGTTCCCTATGTTCAGCTCAGGATAAGGAAGATCATTGTTCGGATGATAGATATTCATCGTGCCGGTCGGGCCAAACACTGACCTGTTCTTCGATTCTTCTGTGCTGCGATTCACGCCTACCAGCACTTTGTGCGTACGACCACCCAATTGGAATGGCCCGGCATAGTAGGCATCCAGGTTAACGTTTGTCGCCTCCTGCTGGAAATTCACCGTTTGATATGCCACATCCCCGGTCGCTACGCTGGCCAGGCCGTTAGCCCGCAGTGCCTTGTAGATCATAGAACGATCGATCTGGCGCGCCGCAAACTTGAACAGGCCACCGTCGTCGAATTTGTGTTCGAGTTCTGCAAACATATCGTCCGTTTGCATATCCTGCACATTGTTTTTGCTACCAATAAAAGTCGAACGGGAGACATTTGGCAAGGTGTAGTTCGCCAATGCGGGCAAACCCTGGTCAACCACCGAGTCGACTTTTTGATGGGCCAGCCCCAGTGACAAGGTGGTACGAGAAGTCAGGTCGATTTCTACCGTGCCGTACCCGAGGTTCTTTTTGCTTTGCAAAGTGTTGACGAAGCTTTCCCGGTCATCGACCAAACCGACCACGCGCGCACGGATACGTCCCGCTTCATCCAGTTTGCCGGTGAGATCAAATTCCGCGCGACGCGTATCCCATGAGCCCAGCATAACGCCCACGCTGCCGGCAAAATCTGCACGCGCACGCTTTCTCACCAGATTGATGGTGCCGCCCGGCTCACCCGCTCCCTGCAGCAAACCTGCCGGGCCTCGCAACACTTCAATCCGGTCATAGATTGCGGTATCGAGAGCCGTGGAGTAATTGGCGCCCTGACTGATGGCCAGGCCATCCAGCTGGATCGTGCCAATATCGAAACCACGTGCCTGGATCGAATTGAAATTTCCCGCACCATCGAGGCGGGTCACGTTTACACCTGTCGTCTGCTTCAGCACATCTTCGATTTTCGTGATGTTTTGATCGTCCATGCGCTGGCGTGTAACGACGCTGATCGATTGCGGTGTTTCCCTCAGCGTTTGCGGAATCTTGGATCCGACAGTGACCGCATGTGCGGCATAAGAATGCGTCAGCTCACTGCTGGCATCATCAGTCGCCGTCACCTTGACTTCAGGCAGCGTCGTCGTAACGGCAGGATTTGCAGCATTATCGTTCTGCTGCGCGAAAGCGATGGAAAGTGGCGTGGCCCAGGCCAGGGTAGCCGCTAAAGCGATGGTTTTACGGTGCAGCACAGTAGTTCCTTAAGGATGCACTGGCTGACGGTAGGCTGGCGGATGCGGGTTAATGAGAGATTTGCGCCATTCTAATTCGGAATAATTCTCATTCATTAAAATCCGCATGTTTTAATTATCTGGCGTTACATATTTGCCACGGACGCGGGCAAACCAGTCAAATGTTTCCAAAATGGAACCACAATGCGCACTGGATAAGTACGCCGGAATTCATATGCATTTGCATCTGATACCATAGCGACCTGAGCAAATTTAAATCCGCATTTTTGTTTTTCGGCGCCAATCGCGCCATCAGCAATGCGAGAACCAAGATGACCGATTCCACGCCTGAATTCAAACGCGAACCCATTCCACTTCCGAGCAAACCCGGCAAGGTCTTGCTGCATTCCTGCTGCGCGCCCTGCTCCGGCGAAGTCATGGAAGCCATGCTGGCGAGCGGCATCGAATACACGATTTTCTTTTACAACCCGAATATCCATCCGGAAAAAGAGTACCTGCTGCGCAAGGAAGAAAATATCCGCTTTGCCGAAAAACACAATGTGCCTTTCATTGATGCGGATTACGATACCGATAACTGGTTCGAACGTGCGAAGGGAATGGAAAACGAACCCGAGCGCGGCATACGTTGCACCATGTGCTTCGACATGCGCTTCGAGCGCACTGCGCTGTATGCACATGAGCATGGCTTCCCTGTCATTTCCAGCTCGCTCGGCATCTCGCGCTGGAAGGACATGAACCAGATCAATGATTGCGGCGTACGCGCCGCGGCCAAGTATCCGGACATGCTGTACTGGGAATATAACTGGCGCAAGAAAGGCGGCTCCGCCCGCATGATCGAAATCTCCAAGCGCGAGAATTTCTATCAACAGGAATATTGCGGCTGCGTCTATTCATTACGCGATACCAATAAACACCGCCGGGAAAGCGGTCGCGAACGCATTGCTATGGGTGTGCAGTTCTACGGCAAGAATCACGAAACGCTGACTCCCGAAGGCGAAGGCAAGTAAACGTCGAATACGACCAATAAAAAGCCAGGCTTCAGCCTGGCTTTTTTGTACGCTGTGTCAGAACTGCTCCCACTCATCCCCTGCCGGAACGACATTGCGCGGCACCCGCGCAAACTCCTTGTCTTCGATTTTTTGCTGCGTGGTTTTGACCTTATGCAGCGCTGCTTTGCCTGCCACCTTCGGCTGTTCCGGCGCAGTGTAAGTCGGCACCGCATTCACTACGGTCGTGCCATGCCCATCCAGCTTGAATACACCGACCACCTGCGACAGGTGACTGGCCTGGCCCTGCAATGATTCCGCTGCGGCGGCGGCTTCTTCCACCAGTGCCGCATTTTGTTGCGTGACCTGATCCATCTGCATCACGGCCTGATTGATTTGCTCGATGCCATCGGTTTGTTCCTGGCTCGCGGCAGTTATTTCACTCATGATGTCGGTGACCCGCTTCACGCTTTCCACCACTTCACGCATGGTGGCGCCGGCGTCGTCGACCAGGCGCGAACCTATGCTGACTTTGTCGACCGAATCACCTATCAATTCCTTGATCTCTTTGGCCGCACTCGCCGAACGTTGCGCCAGCGTGCGCACTTCTGACGCCACCACGGCAAAACCCCTGCCCTGCTCACCGGCACGTGCCGCTTCTACCGCCGCATTCAGTGCCAGGATATTGGTCTGGAAGGCGATACCGTCGATCACACCGATGATGTCGACAATTTTTTTCGCGGAGTCATTGATCTCGCCCATGGTATCGACCACCTTCGATACCACTGCACCACCGCGCACCGCAACTTCGGAAGCGGAGAGTGCGAGTTGATTCGATTGCCGTGCATTTTCGGCATTTTGCTTGACCGTGCTGGTCAGCTCTTCCATCGAAGACGCCGTTTCTTCCAGCGAACTTGCCTGCTGTTCGGTGCGCGAAGACAGGTCCAGATTGCCGGTCGCAATCTGATGTGAAGCCGATGCGATGGTATCGGTGCCAAGCCGGACTTGCGTCACTATCTTCAGCAAGCCTTCATTCATATCCTTCAGGGCTTGCAGCAGTTGCCCGGTTTCATCCTTCGATTCCACGACGATGCTGCCGGTCAAATCGCCATCGGCGACCTTGCGCGCCAGGACCACCGCCTGGCTCAGCGGACGTGTAATGCTGCGCGTCGCGAGTACGGCAAATACAGCAGCAATCAATACCGCAATAATGGAAAAGATCCCTATCAATAATTGGGTCTGGCTGGCTTTGGCATTTGCCTCCGCGCCCGATTTTTTCATTAATTCATTTTGATAATCGATCAGCTTGTCGATCGAAGCCAAATAGCTCAGTTGTGCCGGCCGCACTTCGGCAAACAGCAAGGCCACCGCTTCATCCTTGATTCCGGCCGAAGCCAGTTTGATGAAGTCATCTTTCAAGGGCAGGAATTTGCTGCGATCGGCCTGCAGGCCGGCTATGGTCTGGCGACCGCGTTCGGAGCGCACGGTTTTTTCCAGTTCGACCAAAGCATTATTGAGGGAATCGGTGGCCTTCCCGATCTGGGTCAGCTCGGCCTGTATCGCTGCCTTCTCCGTCATCAGTAAAGCATTGCGCATATTGCGTGCGATCTGATTCAGGTCGTCCTTCATGACGTTGGCGAGGACGGTTTTCGGATAACGATCGCCGTCCACTTCGCTGATCGCATCGTTCAAGCCACCTATGCGGGTGAAGGCAAGCGTGGCGAGAACCACCAGCAAGATGACCATACTGCCAAAGCTCAGGCTCAAACGCTGGCCAATTTTCAGGTTTTTCATTTTCATCTCTCTCATAAACAAGGTGGATCACTACGTCATTCCGGACTTATTTCATGATGCAAGAAGCAGACAGCAAACCTTTTATGACAAAAATATTACCACCGGGAAATTAGAGAAAAGCTGACAAATTCTGGAGCCGAAGCCGTTCAGGCCGCGCCGGATAAGGCCGGGAGCCAAAATGATGAAGAATAGATTTTTAACAAAATATCAAGTGTGCGGTAGACGGGAGGAGTATGCGCACACATCAAGGGACGGGGTGATCGAATCGCAAAAGGAATATATTTTTCCGACCGTTTCAAAAAATGCACCAAAATGCAGCATTTTTCCAACAAATTAAGGATGCCTTATACATCTGAAGGGAAGAAATTATGATTCCCGGAACAATTCACCCTGCAAGACAGGGTCTTCCGCTGGCAAGGAATCCTTCCTTGCCAGCGTACCTATGCGTACGCCCAGCAGGCGGAAGGGCTGGTCCAGCGGGATGCGCTTCAGGCATTCGCCGGCCGCCTGCCTGATCGCGACCGCGTCGTCGGTATAGGCCGGCAGGGTCAGGTCGCGCGTCACTATCCTGAAATCGGCGAAGCGCAATTTGATGCCGACCGTACGGCCGACATAGCCTTTGCGCTCAAGATCCCCCGCCACGCGCTCACACAAGCGGGTAAAGATGCCACCCAGGGCTTCCCGATCCCGCTTCGCATGCAGATTGTTTTCAAATGTTGTTTCGCGGCTGACGGATTTGGGTTCCGAGTAAGTGACAACCGGACGCTCATCTATACCCTGCGCGACGCGCCCCAGCCAATCCGCGTAGGAGCGACCAAAATGCTCGTGCAGCAGCGTCGCATCGGCACCAGCCAATTCTTCTATCGTATTCAGGCCCAGCGCCGTCAGCTTTTCTGCGGCGCGCGGACCGATGCCGTTGATCTTGCGCGCCGGCAGCGGCCAGATGCGGGTCGCGATATCGGCCTGCGTCAGGATGGTCAAACCGTTCGGCTTTTCCAGGTCCGAACATATCTTCGCCAGTAATTTATTCGGTGCGATGCCGATCGAACACGACAAGCCGGTTGCCTGCTGTACCGCGTTCTTGATGCGCGAAGCCAGCGCGTGGGTCTCCTCGGCATGCTCGCTCAGGTCGATATAGATTTCATCGATACCACGATTTTCTATATGCGGCGCAATGTCAGCCACCGCTTGCTTGAATAACCTGGAGTAATGGCGGTAGGCATCGAAATCGACCGGCAACAGGATCGCATCCGGTGCCAGCTTGGCCGCCTTCATGATACCCATCGCCGAAAACACGCCCAGCGCACGCGCCTCATAAGTCGAAGTCGTCACTACGCCGCGTCCTGCATAGTCACGCAATCTCGCATATTGCCGGCTGCCATCCGCCTGCGTCAGCGGTGCGTGTACCGACATACCGCCAATCACGACCGGCTGGCCGCGCAACTCCGGATAGCGTAACAATTCAACGGAAGCATAGAAGGCATCCATATCGAGATGCGCAATGCGACGCCCGTTAACGGCTGCGACGGATGCACTATGGACAGGGTCGGACATACGATGGTGGGGTGACAACGCTGCGTACTTATTTGCTTATGAATGCGCAGGATTTTCGGCGCGGCCAGGTTCGGGTAAAACGATATTTTACCGATGCCTGATGCCGGAGATAAGACGATTTGGATTTAAATCGTTTAAAGAAGGGAAATACATTCCTGCAGCCCGCATGCCACGCTGGCGCGGCATGCGGCTTGGATCACAATTACTCCGAATGATTATTTCATCGGTTCATTGCGGATTTCAGATGCGCGTGTGGTGTTCGCATCCTTGACGGCTTCACGTCGTTCAGCGCGTGCGGCACCGACTTCTTCCTTGTATTCGGTGCGGGCGCCCTGGCGCTCGGCGCGATATTCTGCATTAGCCTGGCCGCGCGCGATACGTGCTTTCACATATGGGTCTTCTTTGTAGTTCAGGCGCGACTGGTCGATGTAAGCAGGGTCATTGGCTGGCACTGCTGCGGATTGGGTTTGTGTCATTGGAGCCTGCGCCGCTGCGATTTGTGCAAACATGGCGACGGCGGTGCCGGCGAGTATGGTGCTGAGCTTTATCATGGCAAGTCCTTTGTTCAATAGTAAGAAACCAGGCGGTGTATCCACCCGGCAATTTCATGCTGCCTGTCTGCTGACAAGCATCACACGCCTTATTACTGACCCACCATATTGTCGAAAAGTTCAGCTTTTAAATTTTAAGATATGCCCTGCGGCAATTGATCCGACCGGCAAACCTGTATGTATTGCCCGCGTCTTGCGCTTTTCAGCGAGCGCCAAACAACCATAAGGCAATCGCCGCAATCGACAGGAGCAAGGCAATCCCGGACAATAGCGTCAGGCGCCTGTAACGCCGCTCATTGGCAATCACGCCCTGCTCCAGCGTGACCACCATTTGCTTTAGTTGCTCGGCCAGCTCCTTGATGTGCACCGCATTTTGCGATGCCACCTCCTGCAACTCGGTAATCTGTTTTTGCAAAAGCGCTTCTTGCGTGGCCGCATTTTCATCGATCTTGCGACTCTGAAACACCGGCAGCGCGGCAGAAATGATCGTACCCACATGTGGCAGTACGGCTTTTACTGCAGGCAGTAGCCATGTATACATATTGCATCCTTGCTTGATTGCGAATTAAAGGTCAGCCAGGGCCGACTGCATGTGGGCCATTTAAACAGATTCACCGGCGCATCACAAATAAGCGGCCGCCATACATTTCCACTTCGTGGCAATCGGGTTTTAAGTTATATTGCAACGACGCTTGCCTGCGGACAAAATGCGCAGGCAAATAACATCAATTTTAAGAATGACTACCTCGCTCATGCTCGACCCAAATGCATTACTCAAGCCATTGAATGGCTACATCGTAGAAGACCTGACCAATGCCGATATCGCCGCCACCGGCGCGATTGCCGCATCGATCCTGGGCGACCTGGCTGCACCTGTATTGAAAATGCTGTCTGTCGCAGGCGATTCCGCTGACGACATTTCTCTGGAATTTTTCCCTGACCCGGATGATGAAAGCACACCGGGCACACTGATCTTCTGGCCGGCGACCCGCACCAGCCTGAAAAGCTCGTATGACGACGCCTACCAGGCCGAGTACTCATTACGCCTGGCGGTATTCCTGTCGGAACGTGATGATTCGGATGTGATCTATCCGGCCGGCTTCAGCATGGTCCTGAAGCTCAATGAAAGTGCATGTGAATTGGTAAAGAACCTGCCACCGGCAGTGTTTGAACGCCTCGAGTTCCAGATGAAAGGCGGCCCATTACCGGGCGGTTTTGAATTCCTCGATGACAGCGAACATATCCCGGTCTTGCCGAATATGCGCCGCCAGTTCCTCAAGGCGATCACGCGTGCACACTCGGTAACGGCGAAAAAACGCAGCAAGGAATTTGAAGCAGTGATGGTGCATTACATCTGGGATAACACGGAACCACAAGCGCATTTCGAAGCAGTGCTGTCAACTTTGGCGACACTGTTCGTGGCGATCCACCACCAGTCCAAGCTGTAATCCCGCCTTGGCACCATGCCCGCCGATTTTAGTCGGGTATGTGCACAAACAAGTCTTCCACCCGGCTCCTGGCCCATGGCGTTTTACGCAAGAAGGTCAGGCTGGATTTAATGCTCGGATCGATATTGAAACACTTGATATCGATGCGACGCCCCAGTTCTTCCCAACCATAGTGATCCACCAGCGCCAGCAGGATTTTTTCCAGGCTGAGCCCGTGCAAGGGATCCTTGTTCACGCCAGTTTCTTTTCTTGCACCAGCACCCAAGGGCGAGCCACAACGGTCCACAGCAAGGCATCGGCTTCCAGCCAGATGCCGGCTTGCGCATCACTGACCTTGGCCAACTGGCCGGCATTGAGCCAACGCTCGACCGCAGCCTTGTCATCAATCGCGAAGCGCGCCGCCACATCAACCAGGTCAAGCTCATCGGCAACCACGATCACCAGGCCACCGGCAAAGTAACGCAGCAATTCCTGCCACGCGATTTGCGAAGTTTCCATATTCAATTTGGCATGCAATAACTGCTGCTCTTCGTTCGCTGCACTCATGATTCGTTTTGTATAAAATTCTGGGTAAAAATATTAAGCAATGTAGCTACGTCTGCCGTCACATCAGTAATGTGGCGGTCTTTCGTTCGCCGCATTCTGTTCATTGCCGGCACTGACCACATCCTTCAGGCGCCGCGCCAATGCAGCGCACAGCGCTTCCAGTTCATCGATTTTCTTTTGCTGTTGATAAACCAACTGATTCAGCGAATCGAGCAAGTCTTCCTGACGCGCAATCTTGATTTCGATGTCGACGATGCGATCTTCGTTCATTTTGCACCTTCCTGATAAAAATGGGGCTTCAGGCCTCTGCCGCCTTGGGCTTTTGCAATAAGGCTTTCAGATTCGCCAAACGGTTTTGCGGTGTGATGACTTCATCTTCGGTCGGTACGGCATCGCCTTCATCCAGTTTCATTTCCTTGATGAAGCGCGAAATATCGCAATGCACGTGTTCACGCGCACGCTTGCGTTTCTTGCACCAGCTCACATGCAGCGAACGCTGCGCCCGCGTGATGCCTACATACATCAGGCGGCGCTCTTCTTCTATGCGTGCGCCGAGGGTATCGACCGGTGCATCCGGATCACCCTTGTGCGGCAGGATGCCTTCTTCAACCCCGACCAGGAAGACGTGCGGGAACTCTAGGCCCTTGGATGCGTGCAACGTAGACATGCGCACCGCATCCGGCTCTTCATCCTTGCCTTCCAGCATGGTCATCAGCGCAACCATCTGTGTCAGGTCGAGCAAACTCTTTTCCGGATCGTTGCCTTCTTTACCGCCCGAGCCTTTTTCTTTCAGCCAGGCGGTGAAGTCGATCACGTTTTGCCATTTCGACTGTGCCTGCCTGTCGTCAAAGTTATCGTACAGATAGGCTTCGTAATTGATTTCTTTCATCATATCGTCGAGCAGGGACGCCGCATGTCCTTCACGGTGCGCATGACGTTCGAGATTATTGATGAAGTTGCCGAACTCACGCAAAGGCGTCAGCTGGCGATCGGCCAGCTTGGATTCCAGCCCGCCCTTGAATACCGCTTCGAAGAGTGAACATTGCCATTGCCCGGCAAATGCACCCAGCGCTTCCAGCGTCGACTGTCCGACGCCACGCTTCGGCGTCGTGACCGCGCGGATGAATGCCGGATCGTCATCCTGGTTCGCGATCAGGCGCAGGTAGCTGATGATGTCCTTGATCTCGGCGCGATCGAAGAAGCTCTGGCCGCCGGAGATCGTATAGGGAATGCGTTCCTTGCGCAGCGCCTGCTCAATGACACGCGCCTGGTGATTGCCGCGATACAGGATCGCGTAATCAGAGAATTTGGCGCGGCGTTCAAAGCGATGTGCAGACAGCATGATGGCGATCTGTTCCGCTTCCTGGTCGTCGTCCTGCATGCCCATGACTTTGACCGGGTCACCGAGGCCGTGCTCGGACCACAGGGATTTTTCAAACAGCTTGGGGTTGTTCGATATAACCGAGTTGGCCGCTTGCAGGATACGTGTACTGGAACGGTAATTCTGTTCCAGCTTGACGATTTTCAGGTCCGGGAAATCGACCTGCAATTGCTTCAGGTTTTCGATCGTTGCACCGCGCCAGGCATAGATCGCCTGGTCATCGTCACCCACGGCGGTAAACATCGGCTTCTTGCCAACACCAGTCACCAGTAATTTGACCAGTTCGTACTGGCAGGTGTTCGTATCCTGGTATTCGTCGACCAGCAGGTAACGCAGGCGGCGCTGCCATTTATCGCGCACCGTTTCATTCGTGCGGAACAGTTCGACCGGCAAGCGTATCAGGTCATCGAAATCGACCGCCTGGTAAGCAGACAGCGTCGCCACATAGCTGCGGTAGATGCGCGCGGCTTGTGCCTCGTCTTCATCCTTGGCC
Source organism: Janthinobacterium sp. Marseille (assembly GCF_000013625.1). Taxonomy (NCBI): domain Bacteria; kingdom Pseudomonadati; phylum Pseudomonadota; class Betaproteobacteria; order Burkholderiales; family Oxalobacteraceae; genus Janthinobacterium; species Janthinobacterium sp. Marseille. Next base: position 3,992,061 of record NC_009659.1, read on the forward strand.
TGGTTCAGCGCGGTATCCGGATCGATCAGGCCATTTTTCCACAGCGACATCGCGGTTTGTATGCGACGTATCAGCTGCTTGTCGGTGGTCACCGCCAGATCCTGTACCAACGAGAAGCAATCATCACTGTCCATGATGGAGAAGCGATCCTTGAGGCCCAGTTCCTTCGCTTCCTGCCGCAGGATTTTGACACCCAGCGAATGGAAGGTACTGACGGTCAGTTGCTTCGCCTGTTTCGGTTCTTTCAGCAGTTTGGCGATACGTTCCTGCATTTCCAGCGCAGCCTTGTTGGTAAAGGTCAGCGCGGCAATATTCCTGGCTTCGTAGCCGTGTTCTTCGATCAGGCTGGCGATCTTGGTCGTAATCACGCGTGTCTTGCCCGAACCGGCGCCGGCCAGCACCAGACATGGGCCGTCCATGTACTTGATGGCATCGCGCTGGGGCGCGTTAAGACCGTGAGTGGCTGAATTCGGGGAGGTGGACATCAGGTAAACCGGGAAAGAAAGCCAGCCATTGTATCAGCCTGCGGACAGCCATCGCCGGCATTCAACTGGTTTCTGCCTGAGGTGCAAAATAAGCAACTTAGCCTATGTTCACGCGCCCCGCCGGATAAGTGACACCGGCACCACGCGAATTGGCCAGGGTAAACGCCAGTGTGAGCGGACCGACGCGCCCGACCAGCATCAGGACCATGATGACCCACTGCCCGCCGGTAGACAAAGTCGGGGTCAGACCACGCGATAAGCCGGTGGTGGAAGCGGCTGATACGACTTCGAAGGCGAGATCCAGGAAGGTTGCATGTTCGGTCAGGGTCAGCAGAAAAGTGCCGGTCACGACAAAGAACAGCGCGATGATGGTGATCGCCAGCGCACGCAAGGTCAGGCCTGCATCGATGCTGCGGCCAAATAACACCGGATTGTGTTGCTGACGCAGGAAGGCACGCGTCGCCACCAGCAGGATAATAAAAGTCGTCAGCTTGATACCACCGCCGGTAGAGCCGCTGCCCGCGCCGATGAACATCAGCGTCATCACGAAGAAGGCACTGCCCTGTGTCAACATGCCGGTATCCATGGTCGTGAAGCCGGCCGAACGCGGTGCCACGGCCTGGAACCAGCTGGCCCATAACTTGGTGCCCAGGCCATGCAGGCTGCCCAAGGTATCCGGATTACCGTATTCCAGCGCGAACAGCACCAGCATCGCCAGCAAATTGATAAACAAGGTACCCACCAACATCAGCTTGGTATGCAAGGCCAGTTCACGGAAGCGCCGCTTGGAACGCAAGTCCGCTATCACCGCAAAACCGATGCCGCCGGCGATGAACAGGAAAGTGATGACGATATTGATGAGCGGATTGCCTACATAATTCCCCAGGCTGCTTGCCTCCAATCCGAAACCCGCATTATTGAAGGCCGACACTGCATGGAAGAAGCTGAAGAACAAGCCGCGCGACCAACCCAGCTGCGGCACCCACTGTATCGCCAGCAATAGGGTGCCGAGCAATTCCATCACGATGACGAAACCAAACAGCACCCGCAACAGCGCCTGCATATCGAGTCGCCCGCTTTGATTCAGCGAATCCTGCAGGGCGGCACGATCACGCAGGGTCAGGCGGCCGCTGGTCAGATGGATGATGAGTACACCAAAGGTCAGCAAGCCGATGCCGCCGAGCTGGATCAGGCCAAGCAAGACCCACAAACCGAATTGTGTGAAGTGGCTACCGACATTGACCACGGACAGCCCGGTGATGGTCGAGGCCGATACGGCTGTAAACAAAGCCTGCATCCAGGTAGTCGGCACATTGCTCGCCATCGGCAGTTTCAGCAAGAACGTACCCACCAACGATAAACCGACGAAGGACAGGATCAGGGCCTGCGGCGGCGTCAGGTGCAATACCTGTCGGCTCACCTGGCGATAGACCAGCGGCGGACGAAACCCGCGTTTCATAAGTATGGGGACAGATTACGCAAATTATCGAGGGTGCCGACCATCACCAATTGATCGCCAACCCGGAACACGTAGTCGTTCGCCGGCGGTGCCAGGATTTCCCGCTGGTGTTTGATCAAGAGCATTTGCACGCCACGACTACCCAGGCCCAGGGAATCTATGGTCTGGCCTACGAGTTTTTCCGAGGCGCGTACTTCCACCGTGAACAGGTCATGACCGAGGCTGATGTAGTCCAGCACTTCCGGATACATCATGGCGTGCGCCAGCCGCAGGCCCATTTCATGTTCCGGATGCACGATGTGATCGGCGCCGAGTTTGTGCAGGATGCGATGATGATTGTGATTGAGTGCCTTGGCCCAGACTTCCGGCTTTGGCATATTCTTGACGGTAAGCGTCACCAGGATGTTGGCTTCCAGGTCCTCGCCGATTGCCACCACCACTGCATCACTGTCGTGTACGCCGAGGTCGCGCAAGGTGTCTTCATTCCGTGCATCCGCCACCACCGCTTGCGTAATGTCGTCGGCAATCGCATTGACATGTCCCGGATCGAGATCGATACCGAGCACATCATTGCCCAGTCGGGCGAGTTCGCGGGCGACAGTAGAGCCGAAGGCTCCCAATCCGATAACGGTAAATGTGCGTTTCATGATGGAAATTCAGCAAGAGATAATGGGCATTAGAACATAAGTAAATGCCCGCAGGCGCACTGTAAATTTTACAAACGTACTTATCTCATGCGGGACTGCAGCACATCGGGGTTTGGCGATCGCCTGCGGCACAGTACAATACAGACAAAGCGATGCATTGCATCCTGCTGTACGACATCCATTCCAACATTAAATACGTCCGCCATGCAATTCCAGCACCTGATTGAAATCAACGACCCGCTCAATCCACTGATCGATACCCTGACACGCGATCAATTGTGGCGCGGCCTGGTCCTGCGGGCAGAAACCCCAAAGCTGTTTATCCCGTGGCTGGATGAATGCAAACTCTTGTCGCGCACCGAAGACGCGATCTCGCGTACCCTGCGCTATGGCGAATTGCTGGTGCATGACCAGGTCAACCTGACTCCCTTGCAGCAAGTGCATTACGACGTACCGGCGCAAAAGGACATCCCCGCCTCCAGCCTGCTGATCACGATCGAAGAACCGAATCCGGGCGCATTGTTCGTACGCTTTGCATACGATACCGGCACCACCGATGACGATATGGATGCCTTCTACAATGAATTCCGCCGCTCGGCGTATCAGGAAGCCGATATCGATACGATACGCATCATCCGTCAACTGGCGGAAGAAGGCCGGCTCGACCTGCCGCTCTAAAGATAGCGCAGCACAATAAAAAACGCCGGGCATGCCCGGCGTTTTCTTTTTTCAGCGACAAAAATCAATCTGGTACTTTGATCGAATTTTTCACCGATTTGACACCGGCGGCCTTCTTCGCAGTTTCACCTGCCAGGTATTGCTGCCACTCGTTCTTCACGGTGCCGGACAAAGTGACTGCACCGTCTGCCGTTGCGGCTACCGAGATTTTGGTGCCTTTCAGTTCTGCTTCCTTGGCCAAAGAAGCTTCGACGGCTTTTTGCAGTGCCGGGCTAGGGGCCGCTGCTGGTGCTGCTGCAGCCGGAGCTGCTGCGGCTGGCGCTGCAGCCGGCGCTGGCGCCGCTGCTGGTTTTGTATCTGTTGCAGTAGACGCGCAACCGGCCAGGAAAGCCGAAATGAATGCCAATGCGAAAGCGCGCTGAACGTATTTCATAGTGTCTCCTCTATGTGTCTTTGATTTGATTTTTAGTACTGCTATATGTTTGAAAGCCAAAGCTGCTCTCGGAAATGAGTATAGGCACAGCCCTTGCGAAAAAGGTAAGCCGGGTTGACTTTTTTTTGAGCGGAATTGACTTTGGACAAGCCATCCGCAATGCTTTATGTCGTTTGCCAGCAACAGCGCGTGACAAGCCCCACCCTTTCAACTCCCGCGCAGGTGCTTCCGCCCATATTGCAGCGCAACAAAGTGCCGCCTCAGTCTATAAAACCAGTGCTTTGCAAACCCGTCAGTATCATATCGATCGCAATTGTCCCGATCAGCAATGCCGACATACGCCCGACCAGGTCGATATAGCGATCCGTCATCGCGGCATGCCGCTCCTTGAGCTTGTCGTGGGCCACCTTCATCGCCACCAGTATGCTGACGGTCAATATCAGGGTGCCAACGATCACCACCGCCGCACCACCCAAAGGCAGGCGCGTACCTATCACCACCGCGGCACTCACGGTACCGGGGCCTATCATGATAGGCATGGCGATACTGCCAGCCATCGCGGTCGGGTTGTCACGCAGGCTTTCAATCGCGGCTGCACCGGAAAACACATAACGCAAACCAATCAGCAGGAAAACGATACCGCCAAAGATCTGGAAGGAGGCGAAACGGACCTGCAGATAATCGCGGAAGAAGGCTTCGCCGCCCCAGGCGAACAGCACAAAGACGCAGGCACTGATCACGCTACCGCGAATCAGTACCCGCGCAAAGGTCGGCGTCGGCAACCCCCTAATCAGATCGAGCAAATAGATGCTCATCAGGAAGGGGTTGAACAAGGCAAAGAACAGCGCAAAAGAACGCAGGTAAGCTTCTTCCATAAGTCCTTTTTGTTAGTCGGCTACGCTACTCAGCCTATCTGCAGCGCTTCCGGCTTGAGTGCAGCGATGCCCTCACGCGCTGCAACGAATTCGGGACGCGGCGGCAGGCCGCCTTTCGGTGCGTCCAGCTGGTTGGCAATACTGTTATAGACAAAGAAGACATTGCTGCGCGGATAAGGCGTGATATTGCCATTCGAGCCGTGCATGGTATTGCAGTCGAAAAAGACCACTGAACCCGCCTTGCCCGCACATGACGTGATACCGCCCATATCAGCCAGGTAGCGCAACAGGATGGGATCCGGCACACCGACTTCCTGCTTCTTCAGCGACTTCTTGTAGTTTTCATCCGGCGTCTCACCCATGCAGGAAACATAGTGATGATGCGAACCCGGGATCAGCATCAGGGGACCGTTGCATTCACTGTTATCCGTCAACAGGATGGAACAGCTCAAGGCACGCATCGCCGGCATGCCGTCTTCGCTATGCCAGGTTTCAAAATCCGAATGCCAGTAAAACTCTTTACCGGTAAAGCCGGGCTTGTAATTGATGCGCGACTGGTGGATATACACTTCGCTGCCCAGGATCTCACGTGCCACATTCAGCACACGCGGATCGCGTACCAGGTTGGCGAAGATATCGTTCAGGCGATGCACATTGAAGATGGAACGCACTTCACCACTGCCGGGCTCCGCAATCACTTCCTTGCGGTCAGCGTGCGTGAAATCTTCACGCATGGTTTGCATCGCATCGAACAGATAGGACACTTCTTCCCGGCTGAACAATTCCGGCATCAGCAGGAAACCATTTTTTTCATACGATGCACGCTGCGCGGCATCCAGCGATGCCTTGCGCTTGCTGTCATGTTCATAAACCACCGGGTCCTGGCGCGCCAGGATGCCGGCATTGTTTTGCGTACGTGTCGGGTAAGCATCTTGCGATAGCATGATCATCTTCTCCTCAACTTTCTGCCGTGGCTTTTTCAGCTTCGGCGGTGGCAACATCGCCGACCGGCTCGGGTACCAATTGGTAGACACCGTTTTCATCATGTGTCTCCGTGCCTGCCAGCGGCGGATTGAAAGTGCAGATCAGATGCAAATCTGTTTCTGCACGCAACCAATGTTCGTCGTGTTTGTTCAGCGCATACAAAGTACCCGGCTCGATGCGGAAGGTTTCCCCGGAAGGAATCAGTTCAACCGAACCGACACCTTCCACGCAGTACACGCCTTCCAGGTGGTGCTGGTACCAGATATGTGTTTGCGTCCCGGCGTAGATCACCGTGTGATGCATCGAAAAACCCATGCCATCCTCGCGCAACAAGAGACGACGGCTGGCCCAAGTCTTGGCTTTCACATCGCGGCTGGTATCGAGTATGTCTTTCAGTCTGCGTACGATCATGCGGTCACCTCTTTATTCGATTCGACGTTGTCTTTGACTTTTTCATCGACCGCTTCCGCCACCGCATGTTCGAGGATATCGAGACCGGCCAGCAGGGTTTCCTGCTCAATCGTGAGTGGCATCAGTAATTTGACCACTTCATCTTCACCGCCCGAGGTTTCGATGATCAAACCGTTCTGGAAGGCGATGCTGGTGATGCGATCGGCCAGCGCCGGATCGGCACAGGCGATTCCTTGCATCATGCCGCGGCCGCGGCGCGTGAGTTGCGCATCCGGATAGCTAGCCACCAGCTTGTCGAGGAAGGCTTCAATAACCAGTGATTTCTTTTGGATCGCCATCTGGAAGCGGTTATCGCCCCAGTAGTGTTGCAAGGCTGCGGTCGCGGTAACGAAGGCCAGGTTATTGCCGCGGAAGGTGCCGTTATGCTGGCCCGGCTTCCATACGTCCAGCTGGGGTTTCATCAGCAAGACCGCCATCGGCAGGCCGAACCCGGACAGCGATTTCGACAGCGTGATGATGTCCGGCTTGATGCCGGCCGGTTCAAAGCTGAAGAAGGTGCCGGTACGGCCGCAACCCGCCTGGATGTCATCGACGATGAGGAGGATTTCATGGCGCTGGCACAGCTGTTCGAGCTTCTTCAGCCAGTTCAGGCCGGCGACATTCAAGCCACCCTCGCCTTGTACACACTCGACGATGATAGCGGCCGGCAAATCGACACCGCTGCTCGGATCGACAATCAGTTTGTCCAGCATCGCGATCGTGTCGATATTCATGCCGAAGTAGCCGGAATACGGCGCACGATGTACGTCATTCAGCGACACACCGGCCGCATCGCGGAATTTGCGATTACCGGTCAGTGCCAACGAACCCAGCGATACGCCATGGAAGCCATTGGTAAACGAAATCACCATCTGGCGACCGGTGACGTTACGCGCCAGCTTGATTGCGGCTTCCACCGCATTGGTACCGGTCGGGCCGGTGAACTGGATTTTGTACTGCATCTTGCGCGGCAGCAGTACATGGCTCTCGAAGGTTTGCAGGAAGGTTTTCTTGGCGCTGGTCGCCATATCGAGACCATGGACGATGCCGTCTTCCGACAAGTAATCGATGACCGCCTGCTTCATGGTCGGATTGTTATGGCCGTAGTTCAGCGTGCCGGCACCGGCCAGGAAGTCGATATAGCTACGACCGCCTTCGTCGGTAAGCACCGCATTTTGCGCTTTCGCAAATACGGTTGGGAATGAACGGATGTAACCGCGAACTTCTGATTCAAGTCGATTGAATATACGCATCATGTTTCTCCTGATGGTGGATGAGTGAAGTGATTCGGGGCAACGCAATTAAGCTGCGCGCAAACCCGGACCAAATTGATACAGCCATTCTTCTTCGTGCTGGCCCGCGCCAAATTCGCTGGCAGCCAGATACGGCTGTGCCTGTATGTCGACACCGTGCCGCCGGGCATAGCTTTCGAATAGTTTGCGTGAGCCGATATTGCTGGGGCTGATGGTGGTTTCAATTTTTTGAAACCGGTAGGTAGCAGCACAACGTGCTACCAGTTGATCGAGCATGCGGGAGGCGATTTGATGACCTTGCATGTCTGGTGCAACTGCGACCTGCCAGATAAACAGCGTGTCCGGCTTGGCGGGTGGAATGTAGGCGGTGATCGCACCTGCCAGTTGATTTTCTGCTGTTGCCACAACACAGGTCGCGGCATGGTGTTCGCACAGCAGGATGTAGGCGTAGCGGGAATTCAGATCCAGTGGAGGACAACGCTCTATCAAGTCATGCAGAGCTGCTCCATCACTACGTTCGGGCGGGCGCAGCACGATGTAATCGGCTGCGCTGGCTACTTGTGTGTTCATGCTTTCTCCTTTTTCGAGAAAAGCGATCCCCACAGCCAAGATTGGCCATAGTTACACTCGTCAGTTAAGGGAGATCAGGTTTGCGCGCGGAGTTTGCGATCAGTACTTCGCAAGCGTCCTGCTACACAGGTTCTGCAGGTATTTTGGCTTCCAGCAAAGAGGCAAATTGTTCCAGCGTGACGATCAGGGCCTGGCGGTCGGTTTCGGGTAAAGCGCCCAGAAGGCTGTCGAAACCATTCGGTAAAGCCGACGGTGCGTTGGCGAGGACCTGTTGGCCCGCCTCGGTCACGGCGACAAATACATTGCGGCGATCACGCGTATCGCGCTCACGCTGCACCAAGCCTTTTTCTTCCAGCCGGTCGACAATGCCGACCACGGTACTAGGACTGAGTTGAATGGCACGCCCGATGGATCTGAGCGTACTAGGCCCTAATTCTGCAATTGCAAGAAGTGCCACAAGTTGTGGCGATGTGATGTTATGAGTGACTGCCAGGCGCTTTGAATGGTGCTCCACGCATTGCGCAATGCGACGAACGCTTTGCAAGATGCGAATCGAATCATTGACGGTAACAAGTTTGGCGATGTCATTCATGACCGCGAGTGTAGCGACACTTTTTCATTCTGTCGCGCAGCATCACGATAACCTCACATTTTCCTGTTTTTGATATCCCGGTTGCTTGATTAACAAGCCGTTATCTTACCCGCCAGATCAGTTGATGTCAAATCATTCGTATACGAACAATATTGATAGGAATCATTATTTCAGCGCAGCATTTCTATATGCGGAATGCCGTCTTCCATATAAATGTCGGAAACCGGACGAAAGCCGAAGGAACCGTAAAAGCCTTGCAAATGCTCTTGTGCCGAGATGCGGATCGTGCTGCCCGGATATAGTTGGGCAACACGTCGCAAGCCTTCAGTCATCAGCAGCTTGCCTGCTCCCAGACCGCGCACCGACTGTATCGTTAGCACTCGCCCGAGCGCGGCCTCGGCGTATTTATCGCCCGGCGCAAAGCAGCGCAGGTAGGCCTGCAACTGAGGTTTACCGTTCACTTCGGCCCAGCCCAGCAAATGATGTGCACGCTGATCGGCGCCATCAATATCCGGATACAGGCATTGCTGCTCGAGGACAAAGACATCCTGCCGTGCCTGCAACACCGCATACCAGTCGGCTCCGGCCAGTTGCTCGAATGTGGCCCACTGCCACTGCAGGGCCGCCATTATTTTTCGCAACCTTCCATGCCGCAAGCCTGCAGTTTCAGGTCTTCCGTACGTTGCACCGTATGACGTTCGAGGCAGGAGTAATGCAGTAGCGGCCAGATCGAACCCGACTCTTCACGCAAACCGGTATTGGCCAGGCAATCCTTGTCGCGGAAGCTGATCCATGCACGTTGCGCATCGCGCAAACGCTGCTTGCCGACTGCCTCCTGCTGTACCATCAGTTTCTTGTATTGCTGGTTGAGCGCCTTGTCAGCCGTGGTGTAACGATGGCTGGCGCACATATTCATCGTGAGCTGGTTCTTGTCGCAATCCTTCAGCGCTTCCTGCAGCAGCGCCTGGTCTTGCGCGAAGACATTGCCGCCGGCGATCAGCAGTATGCCGGCGAGTAAATGAGGCATTTTCATTTCTTGCTCCAGTAGCCGAATTCGGCTTCGTAACAACTGACGTCCAGTTCCGCGACCTTGTCCTGCATTGCCGACTGGGCATCGGCAATCGCCTGATTGTAAATGCAAGGCCCCAATTCCCGCACGCAATAGTCGAGCAAGAGTTTGGCTTTCAGGTCGCCTATGCTTTCATCCATATTCACATCAAAGTAGCGCTGGATGGAACCAATCAGGCGCTCTTCTACTTCGGGGCTGAGTTTGATAGTCATCTTGCTGCCTGCCTGTATAAGTTAAATATCGACCGGATCAACTTCAAGTGACCAACGCACCCGCGTCTTCATCTCGCGCAAGGCGGCGATCCAGATTTTCAGGAAAGCCTGCAAGGCCGGACGCGACGTACATTCGACCAGCAATTGCGCGCGGTCTACATTCGCCACGCGGGTCATCGTCATCGGGATCGGGTCATTCATTGTGATGCCCGGATAATCGACACATGCAATCGCGTCATGCAGGAAGTCCAATGCGATCTTGATTTCCTTCGCTTCGGCGCGCAATAAAGCCTGGTATATGAAAGGCGGGAAATGTGCCTGCTGCCGCTCTTCCAGCAGTTCCGTTGCGAAGGTGTCGTAGTCATGCGTGCGCACCGCTGCGTACAAGGGATGCTGCGGATAACGTGTCTGGATCAGCACCTCGCTCGCACTGCCACCTTCTTTTTGTGCGACCCGGCCGGCACGTCCTGCCACCTGCATCAATTGCGCAAACAGGCGTTCGCTGGCGCGGTAATCATGTGAAAACAATGCAGTGTCCGGGTTCAGCACACCGACCAGCGTCAGGTTCTGGAAGTCATGTCCCTTCGCTACCATTTGCGTGCCGATCAGGATATCGACTTCTCCCCTGTGCACGGTATCGAAGGCTTCCTGCGCACTGCCCTTGCGTCGCGTTGAATCGGCATCGATACGCATGATGCGGGCTTCCGGAAAAATCAATTGCAGGCTTTCTTCCACCCGTTGCGTGCCGCGGCCCAAAGGCTGCAAGTCGACGTTACCGCAGGTGGGGCAGGATTTGGGTATCCGTTGTTCAAAGCCGCAATGATGGCAGCGCAGGCGCTTGTCCAGTTTATGCAATACCAGGAAGGCGCTGCAACGCGTGCAATTACTGATCCAGCCGCAGGAATCACAGGCAATCACCGGCGCATAACCGCGGCGGTTCAGGAACAGCAAGGATTGCTCGCCGCGCTCCATGCGCAATTTCAACGCAGCAATCAGTGTCGCGCTGATCCCTTCTGTCATTTGTTCGCGCGGCGCCTTGCGCTCCAGGTCAATCAGGCCGACTTTGGGTAAAACGGCATCCTTGACCGCCCGTTCGCGCAATTCCAGTTTGCGGTAGCGACCGGATTGCGCGTGATGCCAGGTTTCCAGCGATGGAGTGGCGGAACCCAGCACGATCGGAATACTTAATTGATGCGCACGCCAGACAGCCAGGTCACGTGCCGAATAGCGCAAACCCTCTTGCTGCTTATAAGAAGGATCATGTTCTTCATCGACGATGATCAGTTTCAGCTGCGGCAGTGAAGACAGGATCGCCAGGCGCGTACCCAATATGATGCGCGCCTGCCCCAGGTGCGCAGCCAGCCAGTGCGTCATGCGCTCGCCCTCGGCCAGCCCGCTATGCAGGGTGGCGACCATGACGCCGGGGAAACGCGCACGCACATTCGCTTCCAGTTGCGGCGTCAGGTTGATTTCCGGCACCAAGATCAGGATTTGCGCAGGGTTATCATCTTCCTTGCTATGCGCCAGGATCTGCGCTGCGGCCTGCAGGTAGACCTCGGTCTTGCCACTGCCGGTGACGCCATACAATAAGGTCGGTGCGAAACCGCTGGCTGTTGCAATGGCATCGGCGGCTTGCTGTTGCGCCTCGTTCAGTTGCGGCATTGCGATCGGGGTCGCATCGTGCACGGCATCCAGCTTGCCCAGTTTCTTGACCGCCTTATCCAGCGAAGTCGTTTTCAGTGCACGCAGGTTTTTCGGCAAGCCCGGAATCGCCACCTCGCCCAAAGGACGCTGGTAATAATCGGCCGCGAATGCGCACAGCGCAATCCATTCGGCTGACAGCGGCGCCAGTTGCGTACGTACTGCGATGGCCGCCTTGAGTTTATCCAGAGGCACATCCGTCGTGTCATGGACCGCCACCACCAGGCCGACCACCTCGCGCCGGCCGAAAGGTACCAGGGCCAGTTGTCCCGGCAGGGGGCGGGTCGGCTCGGCTTCGGTCAAGACCCATACATAGTCGAAACAGAAATCCAGCGGTGTGTCGAGGGCGACTTTAAGGATGCAGTGTTCCACGGAGTTAATGTGTTACCTGAGAAAATGGTCTAACTACCGGTTTCATAAGCGCTTTTTTAACTATCCACAGCTGCTGTGGATAACTTTGTGGATAAGGGCCTCTTGACAGGCGGAGAGGCCAGTACTGATGCGGCTTCCAATAGATTGCCTAAAAGCGAAGCATAAATAAAACTTTTTATAATCAATGACTTACAAATAGATGCTTTTTACTATGAATAAAAGTACTAAATAAATGATGTTGCTATGCACAAGCATATTTTTGTGAATAAGTTTGCTAGCGGCACGCCAAACGCGATCTTTTTCGCCCCATTTTTGACGGCCGGAGCGGCTGAAAGACAGCTTGGATATCTCCGCCATAAAGTGGCATTTAAGATGTCGGATTTTATTGCATCTGCACAGGAACTTCATGTGCAGCTTCAGAAAATTCTGTAACTCGCGGTTTCATAAACGATTTTCAAAAGTATCCACAAGCCTGTGGATAACTTTGTGAATAAACGTACGCATTCAGCCACATCCACACAGCGTTCCCCGACAAGCCCTGGCACCCTTATTTTCGCCTCGAAATTAAATCCTTTAAAATCAAAAGGATAGAGACAGCTAGCCCGTGAGTGATAAAAACCAAATAGCAGCCATTCTCGTTACCGGCATGCACTGTTTTGTGAATAAGCTAGGAAAATTTTTGCTGGAAAATAGCGAAAAATCCAGGCGGCGCTCATTTTGCACTTCTTCGAAGCAGAACTTTCTTTCTTGAAACTTCTCGGGTTTGTACTAAATCACCGAATCAAACCTCATGTGAAATATCAACAAGTGCGCTAACTCCCCGTTTCTTAAGCGCTTTTTTTTCTATCCACAAATCCTGTGGATAACTTTGTGGATAAGCACCCTGAATGGCGGGAAACGCCATGTCCCATGCGGGTTTCAATAAAATGCCAAAACAAAAAGCAAAATATTTATTCAATTAAATCAAAGACTTATCAAAAGCGATTTGTTACGAAATGTTAATGATGGGCTAAATCGACAAGTGTGTGAGTAATTGCACATTCTGTGCATAAGCTGAATTGATGCGCGCCAAAACCGAGCATTTTTAGCGTCAGTTTCGGCGCTGAAGTCGTGAATTAGCGCGACAGCACGCTGACACCAGCATTTATCACTTATGCAGCGGACGGCTGAGTTCATGTACCGCGTCCACCAGCACCGTAACAGCTTCCGGCGGCGTGAATTGCGAAATGCCATGGCCCAAATTGAAGACGTGGCCGGAGCCGGCACTGTGCTTGCCGAAGGATTCCAGCACTTTGGCCACTTCGGCGCGGATCTGGTCCGGCTGCGCAAACAGGATGCTCGGATCCAGGTTGCCCTGCAAGGCAACGCGCTCGCCAACTTTGGCACGTGCCGCACCCAGATTCACGGTCCAGTCGAGACCAACCGCATCGGCACCTACCGCCGCGATTTCCTTCAACCACAAGCCGCCGCCCTTGGTAAAGACGATGCTCGGGATGCGCACGCCGTCTTTTTCCGTTTTGACATGCTTCATCACTTCCCGCATATAGTGCAGCGAGAATTGCTGATAAGCACCGTCTGCCAGCGCGCCACCCCAGGTATCGAACATCATCACGGCTTGTGCGCCGGCGTCGATTTGGGCATTCAGGTAGGCGGCGACCGTCAGGGCATTGGTTTGCAGTATGTGGTGCATCAGGTCCGGACGGTTGTACAACATCGCCTTGACGGTGCGGAAGTCGTCCGAACCGCCACCTTCGACCATATAGCAAGCCAGCGTCCACGGGCTGCCGGTAAAACCGATCAGCGGCACACGCCCCTTGAGTTCGGTACGGATTTGCGTCACCGCGTCAAAAACATACTGCAGCGAGCCCAGTTCCGGCACTTTCAGCGCCTGCACTGCTTTTTCATCGCGCAAGGGACGTTCAAACTTCGGCCCTTCACCTTCAATGAAGTACAAACCGAGGCCCATCGCATCCGGTACGGTCAGGATGTCTGAAAACAGGATCGCGGCATCCAGCTTGTAGCGATCCAGCGGCTGCAGGGTCACCTCGGTCGCAAAATCGGGATTCTTGGCCAAACCGAGGAAAGAACCGGCACGTGCACGGGTCGCACGATACTCAGGCAGGTAGCGGCCGGCCTGGCGCATCAGCCATAAAGGGGTGTATTCGGTAGGTTGGCGCAGCAATGCGCGTAAGAAGGTGTCGTTCTGGAGCGGAGCAAATTGTGTAGGCATCAGACTTGTCATCACGGCATTAATTGAGCCGCTATTATCCCCTAAAGAATGCGCGACCGGACCTTCGATGCCAGTCTGTCAGCAAATTCAAAGCAGGCGCTTATTCCTTGTGCCCGATATTAAACAATTTATCCGAACGCTCTTCCTCCGCAACGGCGCGTATATAGTCGGCAAAGTCTTCATCTTCACCGCGCAGCAATTGCGGCAGCAAATAATAGAAATCTTCACGCCGGCACCATTCACGCATGTAATCGTCCCATGAATGCCAGCGCCGCAAAGCGACGCCGCGCATATCCGGCACATATGACACGATGTAGGCGCGCTCGAACAAGGCAATCAGCATTTCAAAGATGATCAGCGCACGTTCACCTTGTTCATCGGTCAGGTCATTACGCGAAGTTGCGCTGCGCAATTGCAAGTCCGGGTTATCCAGCACGATTTTCAGGAAGTCGTTGTACGCATTCTGCAGCAGCTGATACGCCTCCTCATCTTCGGCATCACGCTCCTTACGCTGCTCGAACAGGAATAAAAAGATCGCAAACGGCAATGCCAGCGTAGTGACAATGTAACTGGCAACTTCCCAGAATCCGGGGTCGAGAAAAAAGCTCATGGCTGCGCAGGAAGGATGGAGATAAACCAGTGTACAGCGCGCGGTACATATCCACCATCCGCGTTTACAATAGTTGCTCAGTACATCCAGGCGGGGCATCGATGCAGCAACAACTTCAATGCGACATCCTCATCGTAGGCGGCGGCATCAACGGTGCCGGCATCGCACGCGACGCGGCCGGCCGCGGCCTTTCGGTCGTGCTGTGTGAAAAAGACGACCTGGCGTCGCACACGTCTTCGGCATCGACCAAGCTGATCCACGGCGGCCTGCGTTATCTGGAAAACTATGAATTCAGCCTGGTACGCAAAGCACTGATAGAACGCGAAATCCTGCTGCGCTCCGCGCCGCACATCATGCATCCTTTGCGCTTCGTCATGCCGCACGATAAAGGACAACGTCCCGCATGGATGATACGGGCCGGCCTGTTCCTCTACGACCATTTGGCAAAGCGCGAGCTATTGCCGGGCTCGCATGGTATTGATTTACGCAAGCATAGTGCCGGCACGCCGTTGAAGGCAGAGTTCAGCAAAGGCTTTGCGTATTCCGATGGCTGGGTCAACGATGCACGTCTGGTGGTGTTGAATGCGGTTGCCGCAGCGGAGAAAGGCGCGCACATATTGACGCGCACCGCATGTGTAGCCGTCACGCGCAATGCCGACGATTGGCAAGCCACTTTACGCAACAAGGATAGCGAAGAAATCCTGGTAAAAGCGAAGCTGCTGGTTAACGCCGCCGGCCCTTGGGCCGCCAGCTTCCTGCATGACACGGTGCACGGTCGCGCCGGCAAGAAGCTGCGTCTGATCAAGGGCAGTCATATCGTGGTCAGGAAATTATTCGACCACCCGTATGCATATATCTTCCAGCATCCTGATGGCCGCATCGTTTTCGCGATTCCGTATGAACAGGACTTCACATTGATAGGTACCACCGATATCGACTATCACGGCGATACCGATAAAGTAAGTATCGATGCTGCAGAGATCGACTATCTGTGCGAACTCTCCAACCACTACTTCAAACAAGCCATCAACCCGGTCGATGTTGTATGGTCTTACTCCGGCGTGCGTCCGCTGGTCGAAGATGAGACAGACGACGACAATGAAAAAGCATCCGCCGTAACACGTGATTACAAACTCACTTTCGATACCGATGCGGCACCGCTACTCACCATCTTCGGCGGCAAGATCACCACCTTCCGCAAACTGGCGGAAGAAGCAGTCGACCTGCTTGCGCCGGTACTCGACAATCACCACGGCGCATGGACAGCAGATGCCTGCCTGCCGGGTGGCGATATCTACGGTGCACAAGTCAGTAATCGCGCGGTGCTGGAATTCGACGACTATGTACGCGAGCTGCAACTGGAGTATGCTTGGCTACCCGCAGCGCTGGTTGAGCGCTATGCATGTGCTTACGGTACCCGCATCAAATTATTGCTGGCCGGTCGTACCGGCATTGCAGATATGGGCGAAGCCATAGCACCCGGCCTGTACGCTGCCGAAGTCGAGTACCTGACGCGGTATGAATGGGCGACCAGCACGGAAGACATCCTCTGGCGCCGCAGCAAGCTCGGCCTGCACCTGGCCCAAACGAACGAATCTCGCAGGAAGCTGAATCACTGGCTGCACGATCTGGAACAACAGTAGACAGATTTAGACGCACGCATCTTTAGAAAAACGGAATGCAGCGTGGACATAATGTCCACACTTAGACATGTTGCGGTATGGCAGTTAAAATCTCACCCTGCCAATTTTCCACAAGATGATTGCGCCCTTCGTACACCATGCCAATAAGACATGCGTGTGTATCTGTTAATACCGTAAGAAAGAGCAAGCACATGAGCACCACTTCCCCTGAACTGCAGTTAGAAAAAATTTCCAGGTTCATAGGAGGAATCATGCGCGGACGCGATCCGGATCTCGCTGATCATTTGCAAAGGCTGGACAGCAAGACGACGCAGTTTGGCCGTTATATCGGGCTCTCCGAGACAGAATCCAGTTTGCTGGGCATCGGTGCCGGCATACATGACATCGGCAAACTCTGCATCAACGAACATGTACTGAACAAACCTTCGCGTCTTACTTCTGCCGAGTTCTTCTTTATCAAGCAACACCCGATGGCCGGTTATCAGTTGTTGGCACCGTTGGAACTGGACACACGTGTCACCGATTGCGTGCTGCATCATCACGAAAATTTCGATGGCAGCGGTTATCCGCATGGACTGGCCGGAGAAAACATCCCATTGTTCGCACGCATTGTAAGGATTTGGGATTCCTACGATGCAATTACGATGAATCGCCCGTATCACAAAGGACGTTCACCTTCAGAAGCATTGGCATTACTGGAAAAAGACAAGGCGCTGTACGATCCGGCCCTGCTCGCTTCCTTCTCCAGCATGATGAGCGAATCGCGCTCCGACTAATTCACTTTCGGCAAGGCACCGCCGGCTATGCTGCACCGTGTCATTCGGATACTTCGTCACTGCTTATAATGAGGGCGGGTTTCCCAGTATTTTCCCGGGCAGCAGTCGGCTGCCACTTGCTTTTTAACTAAAGGAGTGAAAAATGTCAGGATGGTTTGAACTCGATCACAGCAGCAATGGCCAGTATCGTTTTGTTCTCAAGGCAGGCAATGCGGAGACAATCTTGAGCAGCGAGACTTACACGAGCAAGGACGCGGCGGAGAATGGCATTGAATCAGTGCGGAAGAATGCGCCACTCAGTGAGCGCTATGACAAGGAAGTCTCGACCAATGGCAAACCCTATTTCAACCTGAAGGCCGGCAACCATCAAATCATAGGCACCAGCCAAATGTACTCCAGCGAACAGGCACGCGACGCCGGCATCGCTGCAGTGAAGGTCAATGGCACTACAGGCACAGTCAAAGATAAAACTGTCTGATCATGCAGGCGGAGTCTGCATCGCACACTCCGCCGCTCCCTGCCCCCTTTTGCTGTCACTCAATGAACGACAGCATACGCATAGCGCTTACGCTGCTTTCAGGGTTTGCACATTGTCGGCCACCGCGTCGATCGCAATTTTGCGTGGTTTCAGCGCTTCCGGAATTTCACGCGCCAGTTCAATATTCAACAGGCCGTTATCCAGTTTGGCACCGACGACATGCACATGATCTGCCAGCTGGAAGCTATGCTCGAAGTTGCGTGCAGCGATACCACGGTGGAGGAAGTTACGCGTGCTTTCGTCGCGCGCCTTGCGACCGGTGATCTTGAGCGTGTCGCGCTCACTTTCAATTTCAATTTCGGAGCGGTCAAAGCCGGCCACCGCCATCGTGATACGGTATTTGTTCTCGCCTGTTAATTCAATGTTGTAAGGCGGATAGCTTGGCTGTGCTTCGCCACGCTGTGCATCATCGAATAGCTGGGCCAGACGATCGAAGCCAATAGCGGAACGATAAAGTGGGGAAAAGTCGTATGTACGCATGCTTATATCCTTTTAAAGTGAAGCGATATGGTTAATGCGGACCTCGGTTGAGCATCCGCTGAGACGGATATAAGCACGACAAAACGGTGTTTCAAGATCTTGAAAAATGGTGCCGGCGCCCCGATGGCAAAGCACATTTTTTCAAACTATTTTTGCCGGAGCCTGTGCCCGCGCCACCCGCCCTGTTCTCAAAAGCCCCAACTTCAAACTTCTTTACATGAAAAACCTTGCATTTGGGTACCGGATCGACGAAAATCCAAATGAGAATAATTGCTATTTACAAGCAAACGCATCATCGAAATGATATGAAAATGAATATGTAATGGAAGCACGACCGAATAATCCGCAGCGTGCTTACTGGCTCAAGACCCTGCATCAATGGCACTGGATCAGTTCGGCATTGTGTTTGTTAGGCATGCTGCTATTCAGCGTGACCGGCATTACGCTGAACCATTCATCACAAATCGAAGCAAAACCCCAGGTTTCCACCCAGGAATTGCAGCTGCCCGCGGCACTGCAAACACAGTTGGCAAAAGCAAATACAAGCGAGTCAGGCAAGGAAGGCGGTGCGCTGTCGCCCGAGTTGCAGGGCTGGATGAAAGATCGTTTGTCGGTCGACGTCAGCGGACGCAATATCGAATGGTCGCCGGAAGAAGTTTATATAGCACTACCCCGCCCGGGCGGCGATGCCTGGGTCCGTATAGATCGCAGCAGCGGCACGGTTGAATATGAATCGACCAATCGCGGCTGGATTTCTTATTTGAATGATTTGCATAAAGGCCGCAATACCGGTATGGCCTGGAGTTGGTTCATCGATATCTTCGCGGCAGCTTGCCTGATTTTTTCGATTACCGGTTTGTTTATCCTCAAGATGCATGCGACCAATCGCCCCAGTACCTGGCCTATCGTCGGCCTCGGCGTATTGATTCCATTCTTGCTGGCTATTTTGTTTATTCACTAATCCACTAAACGTTTACCACGAGGTTTTATGCGAATTTCCTATTCCTTTATGTTGGGTGCAGCGCTCACCACACCGGCCTTTGCGGCCGACCTGAACGTCAAAGTCGAGATTCCTCGATTGACCGTTGCCGAGTACCACAAGCCTTATGTTGCATTCTGGATTGAAGGTGCAGACCAGGCCTTCGTGCGTAACCTGGCGGTCTGGTATGACCTGAAGATGAAGAATAATGAAGGCACCAAATGGCTGAAAGACATGCGCCAATGGTGGCGCAAGAGCGGTCGCGATTTGCAGATGCCGGTTGACGGTCTGAGCGGCGCCACCCGTGCACCGGGCGAACAGCAACTCAGTTTCAATGGTGCCAAGTCGGGTCTCGACAAACTGCCTGCCGGTGAATACTCGCTGGTAGTGGAAGCCGCGCGCGAAGTCGGTGGTCGCGAACTGATCCGTGTACCTTTCCAATGGCCGCCAAAAACTACGCAGACCGCACAAGTCAAGGGCGAGCATGAGCTCGGCGCCGTTTCCATCGAACTGAAACCATAATATCCAAGGACATCACAATGAAAAAAACTCAGTTGTGGCGCGTCGCAGCGCTGGCCGTTTCCCTCTCCGTCGCCCTGCCTATGGCAGCGCATGCGCACCGTGCCTGGATGCTGCCATCCGCTACCGTACTGTCCGGCAATGAACCCTGGGTAACGGTTGATGCAGCGGTATCGAATGACTTGTTCTACTTTGAACACAATGCGCTGCGCCTGGACAATCTCGCTGTCATCGCGCCGGATGGCAGCGCGGTACAAGCCGAGAACAAGGCGACCGGCAAATACCGCAGCACCTTCGACGTCAAGCTGTCGCAAAAAGGCACGTACAAACTGACCATGGTGAATGACGGTTTGAGCGCAAGCTATAAAGTGGGCACGGAAAACAAACGCTGGCGCGGTACGGCGGAAACTTTCGCCAAGGAAGTACCGGCCGATGCACAAGACTTGAATGTGAGCCGCAACCAGAGCCGTATGGAAGTATTTGTCAGTTCGGGCAAACCTTCCGATACCGTGTTGAAACCGACAGGGGCAGGTCTGGAACTGGTTCCTATCACCCATCCTAACGATCTGTTTGCGGGCGATACCAGCAACTTCCGTTTCCTGCTCGATGGCAAACCGGCGGCGGATATTGAAGTCACCGTGATTCCCGGCGGCATACGTTACCGCGACCAACTCGGTGAGATCAAAGTCAAAACCGACAAGGATGGCAAATTCAGCGTCAAGTGGCCGACCCCGGGTATGTACTGGATGAGCGCCAACAACGGCGGCCCGCAAATGGGCCAGGGTGCAAACCGTGCACCGCAAGCCGTAGGTACACTGGCCAAACCTATCCGTCGCGTCAGCTACACCGCAACACTGGAAGTATTGCAACCGTAATTGACCGCGCTACCCTGCGCCCGTTGCCCATCATCGGCAACGGGCGTTTTTAATTTGATGGCTGTAAATGGCCGAATCCGATGCGACGCACACTAGTCCCGCTGATAGAAACCGCTCCTGAATCGCCCGCTCTTGGCGGGGTCGTGCATACCCTGCATGGCCAGACGATGGGCACCAGCTGGTCGGTCAAACTGGTGGCAGAGGTGACACGTCGCCTGCCGCCTTTGCGCGCGGCGATACAACAACAGCTCGATACCGTGGTTGCCCAAATGAGTACCTGGGAAGCCACATCGAATTTGAGTCTTTACAATCAGGCCGCCGCTGGTTCATGGCACACGCTGCCCGATGAATTCTTCACTGTTCTGCAATACGCATTGAAGGTCGCACGCGCCAGCAATGGTGCCTACGACCCGAGTGCCGGTGCACTGGTCAATGCCTGGGGCTTCGGCCCCTGCAAACGTTATAACGAAACAGATTTCAGCACACCGACGCCGGATGTCCTGGAACAGGCAAGGAAGCAATGCGGCTGGCAACGCATAGAACTCGATAGCAGCACCAAACGTGTGCTGCAAGCAGGTGGGATGTATATCGACCTGTCGGCGATTGCCAAGGGCTTCGGTGTCGATCAGGTTGCACGCGAATTACTGCGCCTCGGCATAGACAGCTTCCTGGTCGAAGTCGGTGGCGAATTGCGTGGTGCCGGCGTCAAGCCGGATGGACAACCGTGGTGGGTCGCACTTGAGCACCCGCTGCCGGATGCGCTGGCATCGGCAGCATCCAATACCGCTGTCGGCATAGAAACCATCGCCGCCTTGTATGACTGGTCGGCGGCCACTTCCGGCGACTACCGCCGCTATTTTGAAAACGACACAAAGCGTTATTCACACACCATCGATCCGCGCAGCGGCGAACCGATACGCCACGGCCTGGCTTCGGTGACCGTGCTGCATAAGGATTGCATGGCGGCGGATGCATGGTCGACCGCACTCGGTGTCATGGGTGCCGAACAAGGATTGGCTTATGCGAATCAGCATGATCTCGCAGCGCTCTTCATCAATCGCAACAAAGATGGCTTTGAAGAACATCTGAGTTCAGCACTGGTGGCCTTGCTGCAATGAACTGGAGCGAGCAAACCCGCATCATCGTAGCGGCACTACTGGTGCTCGCCTACCTTGCCCTATGCGCGGGCACCTACTATTCGGAACGACGCAAGCGACAACAGGCACTGCGCGCTGCGGCCGCACTCAGGCCCGCTGCAGATGGCGCGCAACCGTGGCTGGTGGGATATGCCAGCCAGACCGGCTCAGCCGAGCAACTGGCATGGCAAACAGCGCGCATGCTGCATACGGCAGGCGTACCAACCCGTGTAGCCGCCCTATCCGACATTAGCCTTGACGATTTGATGCAGACCGAGCGTGCGCTCTTCGTCGTCAGCACATATGGTGAAGGCGATCCGCCGGACAATGCCTCGTTGTTTGCCACCAGATTGATGAATGCAAGGCAAAACCTGCCGCACCTGCATTTCGGTGTCCTGATGCTGGGCGACAGTCATTATGTACACTTCTGCGGTTTCGGCCAGACGCTGAGTAAATGGCTGCAGCGAAGCGGTGCACAAGCATTATTCGCAAGCGTGGCGGCAGACAATGGCGATAACAAGGCCCTGCACACCTGGCAGCATCACCTGAGTCATCTGGCCGGCACCAATGACACCCCCGATTGGCAAGCGCCTGCTTATCAGCAATGGCGGCTTGCCGCTCGCCACAGGCTCAATCCCGACAGCGCAGGCGGCCCGACCTTCCATGTCGAACTCGAAGCAACGGGCGATGACGCAACATGGGAGGCCGGTGACCTGGTGCAGGTGCTCGCTCCGGCCGACCAGGAGCGCCCGCGCGAATACTCGGTCGCATCGATTCCTGCAGACGGCCGTCTACACCTGCTGATCCGCCAGGAACGTCGTGAAGACGGCACGCTGGGCCTCGCGTCCGGCTGGCTGACCGAACAGGCAGAGATCGGCGCTACGGTAGATCTGCGCCTGCGCCCACACAGCAATTTCCGTCTCGGCGACAACCAGCATCGTCCGCTGATTCTGATCGGCAATGGCACCGGCCTGGCCGGCTTGCGCAGCCACCTGAAAGCACGTGCGGCAAATGGCATGCAAAGGAATTGGCTGGTCTTTGGCGAACGCAACGCCGCCAATGATTTTTACTATCGCGATGAAATCGAAGCCTGGCAAAAGCAGGGGGTACTGGAGCGTGCCGACATCGTGTTTTCACGGGACCAGGCGGAACGCATCTACGTACAGGACAAATTACGCGAACAAGCCGAACAGGTACGTGCCTGGCTGGCAGCAGATGCCGCCATCTATGTATGCGGCAGCCTGGAAGGCATGGCCGGTGGTGTAGAAGCGAGCCTGACGGAAATCATAGGCAGTACTGGCGTCGAACAACTGATCCAGCAGGGTCGTTATAGGCGTGACGTGTATTAACTGAAGCAAGCGAACATCACACCATGGCCCACTGGCGCAAGAGATTGTGATAATGCCCGGTGAGACCAATGATCTCTTCGCAGTCACCCAATCTGGCGCGCAGCTTTTGGATGTTCTGATCCAGTTCAAACAGCAAACCCCGTTTGCCGTCATCCGCCACCATGCTTTGCACCCAAAAGAAGGAACTGATGCGCGCACCGTGCGTCACCGGCTCAACTTTGTGCACGCTGCTGGCCGGATACAGGATCATATCGCCAGCAGGTAGTTTGACTGCGTGCTCACCATAAGTATCGGCAACAACCAACTCCCCTCCCTCGTACTCTTCCGGTTCGCTTAAAAATAAGGTACACGACAGGTCGGTCCGCAAGCTCAGATTGCTACCGGGAATACTTCGCACTGAACCGTCGACATGGAAACCGTAATGCTCTCCGCCTTCGTAACGATTAAACAGTGGTGGCATATACCGCATGGGCAAAGCCGCCGAGACAAACAGGGGATGACCAGCCAACGCCTTGAGGATCTCCTGGCCGACTTTTAATCCGGTTGCTGACAATTCGGGCAATTGCCGGTTTCTTTTGACCTTCGCACCTTGCGCCCCCACCGTGGCCTTGCCATCCACCCACTCTGCTGTGTCTATCGTCTTACGAATCTCGACTACCTGTGCTGCTGTCAGCACTTCCGGTATGTGCAACATCATAATGAACACTCCAATGAAAAGAGCCCCTCTTGATGGAGGGGCTCGGCGACATGGTTATCGCTTAAGGCAACTTGGATAAATCAGAATTTCAGGTTTGCCGTCAGCAAGGCGTTGCGTTCCGGGCCGGGTTGATAACGTGAGCCTCCGCTGTTTATGCGCGAAATATACTTCTTGTTAAATACGTTATTGATATTCAGCTGTAAGGACAAGTTCTTGTTAACGTCGTACGAAGCCATCGCATTTCCTACCCAGTAATCTGGCATGGTCCACAAATTGGTCGGTGCCTGGGTGACGTTACTGCTGCGTGCCGCTGTATCCACATAACGAGCACCCCCGCCTATCGTGACCCCGTTCGGCAACTTGTAGGTCAACCAGGACGTGAAAGTCAGCTTGGGTGAGAAGACAATGACACCGCCTTCGTTCGCAGGTGTGCCTCGCACAATTTTGGAGTCCATATATGCAAGGCCGGTAGTGATGTTCAGATTGGGCGTGATCATCCCAACCAGGCCCAGCTCAACGCCATCCACGCGGCGCTTGCCAAGTTGGCTGTAGCTTGGCGGAGTGGCACCATCCGAGATTAGCTCTTTCTTGTTTTGACTGCGATAGATTGCAGCGGTCGCGGACACACGATTGTCAAACAAATCCCATTTCGTCCCTATTTCTATATTGCTGCCCTCCTGCGGATCGAGATTTGAACTCGCCTGATTATTTGAATTTGTTGACAGCGAAAAATTGGCGCCGCCGGGGGGCTGGAATGAAGTGGACCAGCCGGCATATATGCTGCCGTTACTCGCAGGCTTGAAGACCGCCCCGAGTTTCCAGCTCAGCAATGTGTCCGATAGTTTGCGATCAGGATCGGTGTTCAACACCGTACTTCCGCGCGGATGGCTTTTGGATTCCGTCTCTGTTTTAAATTTTTCCCAGCGGATACCGGCATTCAGCATCCAGCGCTCCGATAGTTTCAAGGTATCAAATGCATATAAGGCAGTCGTAAATGTATTTCCATCCGTATAGGCCCCGAGGTGTTGGGGCATTGCCGCTACGATGTTGCTGTTCGGTGCATATAGATTCGCTGCTGTTAAACCACTTGCTCCCACGGCAGACTGGATTTTTTGTCTTTCATAGATGAACTCCACACCGGCGGATAAAGTATGTTTAATGAAGCCGGTGTCGAATTCGGTCGTCAGGTTGGTTTGGTTCGTTGCGATGTCATTGGTTTGTATCCGGCCCAGACGGGATCTGGATACTGTGTATGACGATGGACTGGAACCCAGGCTTGGCTCGGCCACACCGCCGATACCGGTAACAACCAGATCCTGTTTCGAACGACCGACGCGTGTCGTATTCCTTATCGTTGTCCCGGGTGCGATATCGTGCTCTATCTTCGCCGTTACCATATCGCTGTTGACGTCATTGCGGTCGCCATTCAAACCGTAGTAATTGCTCGGTTTAACTGCCGGACCGCGCAGCCTGCTGGTTCCATAGGAATAACCAGGCATGCCAAAGGTCGGTACGCCACCATCCGGTATATTGTCCTGCTCCATGTGCAGGTAACTGAGCGTCGTGCGTGTTGCAGTACCCAAGCCAAACGCAATTGACGGCGCAATACCGATGCGCTTGCTGTTGACTACATTACGCCCGGGAACATCATAATCCTGAGCGAGGAAGTTGAACCGGAATGCCGAGCCGGGTACACCCAGGTCCAGCTTGCGATTCAGGTCCACTGTCGCCCGTTGGCGATTATCGGTACCCACGATCACTGATCCTGCCGTGATGTCGTACAGCTGTGGCGCTTTGGACACCATGTTGATATAGCCGGACGAAGTACCACGGCCATTGTCAGAACCGGATGGCCCTTTCACTACTTCAATCTGTTCCAGGTTAAATGTATCGCGCGAAATAGAGCCCAGGTCACGTACGCCATCAATATATATACTCCCGGCTGTATCGAAGCCGCGCATGAATATCGTGTCACCCGTTGATGTATTGCCACCTTCACCTAGCTGGAAGGTAATGCCGGGAGTGTTCGACAATGCTTCTTCCAGGGTCGTCGCGGCTTGTTGCTGCAAGAGCTCTTTCTTGATGACGGAAATGGTTTGCGGGGTATCAACCAAAGGCTGGGTAAACTTGGGCGATGCCACTGTATCGGCCTTGTAGTTTTCTGCAGCGGTGCCTTGCACCGTGATTTGCGGCAAGGTGTCTGCTCTTTTTGCAGCCTTGTCGTCTGCCTGTTGCGCATAGGCCGCGCCGGGTAATGCGATGAATGCCAAAGCGACTGCTGCCGAACAGTTTGAACGGCGCGCAGCAGGATGCTTGCGGCTCTTTATAGAGGCCATCTGTAATTCCTCCGAGTGGTTGAAGACATGTGCTGGCTGGTCTGCAACCGATGAAATCGGAGGCACAAAGGAATGGCTGGCGGTCGAGTGAATGTATCCCAGATACCAATGGGAGTTTTCTCAAAACGTGCAGGAAAAGGAACTTCGGATAGACGACAGCAACAAGAGTGCTGCCTTTGCTTCAGGGTGTTGCAGATCTGGCTACGGCCTTAAGCGCAGCAACACCGGCGGGCATGAAAGATAGCGGTATCGAACGGTTGTTTCGACAGTAGTGAGGGTTCCGGATTCCGACTTATACCGCAGCCCATTGACGCAACAGGTTGTGATAATGCCCGGTGAGGCCAACTACTTCCTCACAGTCACCCAGCTTCGCGCGCAATTTTTGGATATTCTGGTCGAGTTCAAACAGCAAACTGCGTTTGGCGTCATCAGCCACCATACTCTGCAACCAAAAGAATGAGCACACGCGTGCACCGCGCGTTACCGGTTCCACCTTATGCAGGCTGCTCGACGGGTACAGGATCATGTCGCCGGCCGGCAGCTTCACTTCATGCTCACCATAGGTATCGGCCACGATCAGTTCACCGCCATCATAATCTTCCGGTTCACACAGGAATAAAGTACAGGAGAGGTCGGTACGCAGGCTCAGGTTGGAGCCGGGAATATTGCGCACCGAGCCATCAATATGAAAGCCATAGTGCTCGCCACCTTCGTAGCGATTAAATAAAGGCGGCATGTAACGCATGGGCAAGGCCGCGGCAAAAAACAGGGGATTGTTTACAAGCGCCTTAAGGATGATCTGGCCAAGTTCCATCCCGACCGGAGACAGTTCGGGCAATTGTCGATTTTTCTTCACTTGGGCGCCCTGCGCCCCAACGGTTGCCTTGCCATCGACCCAATCCGCTGCATCCAGCCTTTGCCGGATTTCGCTTACTTGTGCGGGCGTCAGTACTTCCGGGATGTGTAACATCATGATCGCTACCTCAATGAAAAAAAGCCCCTCCCGAAGGAGAGGCTTATCAGTATAACTTCAGCTCCGGACTACTTCTAAAAACTTAGAAACGGATATTTGCGCTTAAGCGTGCAGAACGCTCAACACCAGGGAAATAACGCCAGCCGCTCTTGTTGATTGCTGCAACGTATTCCTTGTCAAACAGGTTGTACACGTTGAACTGCAGATCGACATTTTTGTTAATGCGATAGGTCGCCATCGCATCGACAACCCAGTAGGCATCGGTGAAGTTAGGTGTTCCGACTGCGCCATCGGTACCACGCTTCAAACCACCGGTATAACGCGCACCGCCACCGACCGTAAATCCTGCCGGCATCTGGTAGGTTGACCACAACGAAAATGCATCGGTCGGCGTATAGGTCAAACCATTCGAACCGTCCTGAGCCAGGTTGTTACCTTGCGCAACCTTGCTGTCCTGGTAGGTGTAACTAGCGATGACGGCCCAATCGCGCGTGATCTGGCCCGTAGCCGACAGCTCAATACCTTGCACACGTTTCTTGCCGGTTTGATCGACCGTCCCGTCTGAAGTGGTGACAATTTCATTTTCGACTTCTGTGCTGAAAATTGCGCCTGTCAGCATGAGTTTTTTGTCGAGCAGATCCCACTTGGTGCCGATTTCAGCGGTCTTGGCTTGCTGTGGTTCCACGTTCGGATTGTTTGCATTGTTTGTCGCTGCACTCAATTGGAAGTTGCTACCGCCTGGTGGCTGTTTCGAGACCGCATAATTGACATAGATGCTGCCGTTAGGCGCTGGTTTGTACAGCAAACCGGCCTTCCAGCTGACGATATTGTCGGAAGCCTGCAAGTGATTCGCTGTCGGTACCAGGGATCCTGTCGGAAGTGCACCACAAGCAGGACCACGCGCGCCGCCACACACACCTAATGCGTTGTATTTGGTCTTGTAATGATCTATACGTGCACCAATGTTGGCTTGCCATTGCTCGTTAAGTTTCAAAGTATCAAACGCATACAGCGACACGGTATCCGTCGAGCCTTTGCTATCCGCGCCATTTGGTGCCCAGCCAAGCCCGGTTGCATTCATTTGCGGATTGTAAAGATTGGCAGCAGTCCATGCACCGGTCGTACCTATGCCGACGTTCTTCTGTTCCTCACGGGTAATTTCGAAGCCAGTGCTCAAACTGTGCTTGATGCTTCCCGTTTCAAAAGAAGTCGTCAAGTTCGTCTGGTTGGTAATGATCTCGTTGGTCTGATCCTTGAAGGTCGGGCTGCTTCGCGCTACTGTCCAGTTTGCAGGGTTTGGACTGGTAGTTACCGGCGCCATGAATGATGTAAGCAGATAATCCTGCGAGGTCTTGCCCCAACGTGTCGTGTTGCGCAAAGTCGTGGTCGCGCTGAAGTCATGTTCCACGCGGAGAGTCACCATGTCTGCTGTCACATTGTCTTTATCGTATGGCGTACCATAGAAATTCTTCGAATTGACCCGACTACCCGCAGATGCACTATATCCCGGCAAACCAATGGTTGGCACGCCGCCATCGGGGACGTTATTTTGATCGACATGCAGGAAATTCAAAAAGGTACGCGTAGGTGAATTCAGACCGAAGGCGATCGACGGTGCAATGGCCCAGCGATTGTTTTCCACCTCGTTGCGTCCGGCGACGCCGGCATCCTGTACAACGGCGTTCAGGCGGATGGCCGCACCTTCAATACCCGTTAATGCCTTATTCAGATCTATGGTGGCGCGTTTGTAGCTGCCACTGCCGAAGCCGACTGTGCCACTGGCGGCATCCGTCAGTGTCGGTTGCTTGCTGACCATGTTGATGGCACCGGTCGGTGCGCTGCGACCGTAATCGGTACTCGATGGCCCCTTGGTCACTTCAACCTGCTCTGTATTGAAGATATCGCGGGAGATCGAACCCAGATCGCGCACGCCATCAACATAGATGCTGTTTGATGTATCAAAGCCACGCATGAAAATTGCGTCGCCCGTATTCGTGTTGCCGTTTTCGCCAGCAAAGAACGTACCGACACCTGCAACGTTACGCAATGCTTCGGTCAATGTCGTGGCCGCCTGGTCCTGCATGACTTCTTTCCTGACTACGGAAATGGTTTGCGTGGTATCTACTAACGGTTGGGTGAATTTTGGCGATGCAACGGAATCGGCCTTGTACGATTCAACGGCGCCTTGTACGGTAATCTGCGGCAGCGTTGCGGCTTTTTGTGCCGATGTGTCACCGGTTTGCTGTGCGTAGGCGGCGGGCAATGTCATTACTGCGAGTGCAACAGCCGCCGAACAATTTAGGCGACGGCCAATAGGGTGCTTGCGGCTTTTGATATGAGCCATCTGGTATTCTCCTGGTTTGGATGAGTGTTTTTGGCTGGCTAGTCTGCAACCGGGCACGACAACACTTGTCGGAGGTATCAATCAGATGGCTGGCAGTCGATGAATATCGGCTAGAAACGAATGATAATAATTCGCATTAATAAGATCAACGAAATCCAGCAGAAGAGTCTGGATTTGTAACTTTCTGTTGCAAAAGCATGTTAAGAAACCGTTAAGAACGACGCAACGCCTATTTCCGCCGACGCCACCACAGCCAGATCCCTGTCACGCCGAGCATTCCCAAAGCAAGTCCGCTCAGAAAAGTCAGCGCTTCCAGTGCCACGCCGCCCAATTCGCCGGTATGTAATGGATACACAAATGAAAATGCCTTCGCGCCGGGATCCAGTTGGTCCCAGCGATAGGCCGCGAGTACTTCCCCGGTTTTTGGCTGCAAATACACCGAGGTCAGGCCGTTGGGATGAGGATCATCAGCCAAACGCAGGCGCAAACGGATCGGCTGGTTTGCCTTGGCCGGCAATTGAACATACGTGACAGGATCAGATGGGAATACCGCCTGACCACGCGCAACCAATTGGTCGAGCGTGACTATCGCCGGTTTGGCTGATTCCTCTTTTGTCAGCACTGGTGGTTTGATTGCTGTGCTACCGCTGAGTGTGGTGACGAACTGCCCGAGCGGACGCCACGCCATGTAAGCACCGGTCGCAACCGATACAGCAATCAACAGACCCAACACCGCACCGCCGATGCGATGCATATCGAACAAACCACGCAACAAGCCTTTACCAAGTTCAATTCTCAATGAAGGTGGCCAGCGCTTCGGCCACCATAGTACGAGCCCGCTGATTAGCAACACGAGATAAGCAAGCGCAATCCAGGCCAGGATGGCTTTGCCAGTGTCTTTCAGCAACAGGGCACTGTGCAATTTGAATGCGAAGTTCACAAAACCATCGTACTCGCCACGCCTGCCCTGCTCACGGCCCGTTAGCGGATTGAGATACACCGTACCGCTCCAAGGCTCACCGCGCACCAATACCCAAAAGGTTTCACCCGCTACACGGGGCGGGCGCAGCGTGAAGTTACTCTTGCTGCCAAAGTCGGTAATCAATTGCTGCCGTATCGCTTCCAGCGTCACCACTGGTGTAACAGTTGAAGCAGAACCCGCCGCCGTATCGGCCTTGAAAAATTCCGGATGCGCCCACTTGTCGAGCGGCTGCGCGAGAATCAGTATCGCCCCCAGCACACCGACGACCGCCAGTATCCAGCCGACACTTAGCGCGAGCCAGCGATGGATTTTGACCCAGATGCGCCGCATATTGATGACGCGGGTGGTTGGCGGCTGTGACGGAAAAGAAGTGAGCATATAAATGACAAGGCCGGTCACAATGACCGGCCGTTGGTTAAAGAGCTTGCGATAAAAATTGCTTCATCAAAATGCCAAACGCGCTTGCACATAAATCATGCGAGGTGCGCCGACCAGCTTGCCCAGATTTCCATCCGTCGTACGTGTGAAGTAGCGCTTATCGGTCAGGTTATTCAAGCCGGCCAAAATCTCCAGGCCTTTCTTGTTCGGGCTCTTCCAGTTGACTTGTGCATTCCATAAGCGGAAACCGGGAATTAATCCGTTCTCACCATTCACGCTCTCTGCAACAGTATTCCGTTCATCGGCAAATTGGCTGCTTTGATGCGTACTGGAAAGATTAAAACCCCAAGGACCGGTTTCATACCGCATCCCGACTGTATCTGTATTGCGCGAGTAGAAAGGCACATCATTGCCCGCGAACGCTCCAGACTCCAAGGTTGCGCGTGTATATGTGTAGTTCGCAAATGCATTAAAACCCGACATTGGCCCTGCCTTATCGAAAGTATAGTCAACCGCGGTCTCTATACCTTTGTGTTCCGTTTTTCCCAAGTTGAAAAAAGCGAGGTTTGCGCCACTACCAACTGATTGGATTTGATTATCGAATCTGATATTAAAAGCTGTTATCTCGGCCGATACTTGCTTGCTCTTCCAACGTGCGCCTGCCTCAACAGTCTTCGCCAATTCCGGTTTCAATGGATTGCCAGGAGTCATGGTATTCAACTGCGTATTTTGCACAACACCAAACGACGTACCGTAGTTAGCAAATAATGTAATGTCCTGCGTCAGCAGGTACGCGACATTCAGCGATGGCAGGGGCTTATTATTTTTCACCTCGAAATCAGCACCTGTGGTGCGATCATGACGCAGCGAGTTGATGTGTTCAAAACGTACACCCGGTGTAATACGCCATGCGCCGAACGCAATTTTGTCATCTATGTATATCGAATGTGCATCCGTAGAATTATCAAAAGTCGTCTGTGCGCCCAAAGCCCCTGTCGTCACGGATTCGCTGTAGACGTTATCATCGCCGCGTTCGCGGATATACCGATAGCCAACAGTGACATCGTTGGTCGTATTCCCAATGTTAAAACGCTGTGTATAGCGCGGTTCAATACCCAAGGTTTGATAGCTGCGCGGCTGATGCTGGATACTGACCGCATTTGTTGTTCTGTTCACCGTGTACAAGGTACTTTGGCGATTGCTCTCATTGTAGTAAGTGCGAATCTCGAATTCCTGTGTATCAGAAATCGTATTTATGTAGCCGATATCGAAAGCAGTACGGTCACCACTCCAATAATCTGTAGGACGGGTGTTCTGGAAAGGATCGGCATTGTATTGTGCAACCGTCAGTCCACCTGGTGTACGCGACGTAACATCGTAATAGGAAAACTTACCGTAGATTTCCGAAGTCGGGCTCAACTCGTAACGGAACTTCAGCGCGAGGTCGTTTACTTTTTCATCACTGCCTACGCGCCAATCGCTGCCGCTCATGCCCGAGTACAGCACAGCAAAACCCAAGCCGTTTTCCAGCTGATTACCGGCAAATGCACTGTACTGTGTGTTGCTGCCGCCCTTGCTGTAATCGTTCTGGCGTATCGATACATCACCGGTTGCACCTGGTGTCGTAGGGATGGAACGGGTCTTGAAGTTGATAATGCCGCCTACGTTTTGCGGGCCATAGCGAACCGCACCACCACCGCGCACGACATCGACCGATTCCACATTATTCAAGCTGACAGGTGCAAACGATAGTTGCGGCTGTCCATATGGCGCGTTCGCCATTGGGATGCCATCCAGCAAAATCGTGGAACGCGGCGAGTAACGCCCTGCCAGACCACGCACACCAACGTTGAGTGAGATCGCACTACCTGCGCTACCGGAGTTGTCGCTGACCTGCACGCCAGGTATGCGACGCATTACATCGCTGATGCTGGCTGCGCCGGAATTTTCTATCTCTTCTTTTTTAACAACTGTACGCGCGCCGGCATAGCGTTTCACGCTGTTTTGCAAACCAGTGCCCAACAAATCACCACTGACCTGAATTGCTTCCAGCGTAGCAGGTTCATCACCGGTAGTTGTCGCTTGCTGCGCATGTACCATGCCCGACATGACCATCACCGCGAGGGAAACCGCGGCTGAACATTTCAGCTTGCGCAGCGATACTGATTTACGGCTGTGAATTTTAGCCATGGGTAGTTCTCCGTTTTGACAAGTACGCACTGGCTGATCTGCTGACAGCGCGACGTGGTCGGCGGGGAGAGAATGGCTGGCGAAAATGGGGGACAAATCAGACAGATTTGTCTAGATACGCAATGATAATGATTCGCGTTTTCGGGGTCAATGAATTCTGCGGCTCTGTTGCTTTTTTGGTGGCGCAAACCAGTCTGCTTGCGCCACCCTCTCACACAACTTTCAGTTTTGAAAACTCCGGATTTCCCGGCGGAAATGCAGGCTTCAGCTTGTTCAGTTTTTCCAGCACGATGCTGCTGATGACCAGATTGCGATGCGTCTTCGAGTCGGCCGGGATAACGTACCACGGCGCATGATCGGCATCCGTTTCGCGTATGACTTCTTCATACTGGTCCTGGTAGGCACCCCAGTATTTGCGCTCCTCCAGGTCGGCAGGATCAAACTTCCAATGCTTGTTTGGATCGGCGATCCGCTCTTCCAGGCGTTTCTTTTGTTCGTCCGCGGAGATGTGCAGGAAGAACTTCATGATGACGGTTCCTGTTTCACTCAGCATGCGTTCAAAGTCACGGATATGCTGATAGCGTCGCTTGCATTCCTTGTCGTCTATCCAGTCGTGCACACGCGTAATCAGTACGTCTTCGTAGTGACTGCGATTGAAGATGGTGAATTCACCCAGCGCCGGCACCTGTTTGTGGATGCGCCACAGGAAATCATGCGCTTTCTCTTCCGTGCTCGGTGACTTGAATGCCACACTGCTTACACCCAGCGGATCAATCTTGCCGAAGACCCCGCGCACCGTGCCGTCCTTGCCCGAGGTATCCATGCCCTGCAGCACGATCAGGATCTTGTGCTTGCGTTCCGCGTAAAGGATTTCCTGCAGCTCGGCGATCTGTTGCGCCTGCTGCTCAACCAGCAATTTATCCTGCTCCTTGTCGCCACTGGAAAGCGGCTTTTCTCCCGCCGCCGCATCAGCTACTTTTTGTTTCTTGTCTGCACGGAATGATTGCTGGACGCCGGCCATTTTTATCTCCCTTTCGCCTGTTCGGCACGCCATCTGGCGTGGTCGACTTTGGTACAACGATCTGCCACGGCATCCAGCCCTGCCGCGCGCGCCTTGTTGGTCGCCGCTTCATTGACGATCCCCATTTGCAGCCAAAAGGCGCGGGCTTTGATCGCAATCGCCTCGTCAGCGATGGGTTCGACCAGTTCAGACTTGCGGAATACATCCACCAGGTCGATCCGGATCTGCTGCTCTGCGAGCGCAGCAGCGGCCTGTGTCAGCGTGGCATAGCAATGCTCGCCCAGGATATGCGTACCCGCACAGACCGGATTGACCGGAATAATGCGGTAACCATGCTGCTGTAAATATTCGGCCACGTAATGGCTGGGGCGATCTGGTTTGGGTGAAATGCCAACCACCGCGATGACGCGTGATTCGGCCAGTATCTTGTCGGCTATCTGGAGATCATTATTCATGGATTCTTTTTTCCAAAAACAAAAAGGGCAGCCTGAGCTGCCCTTTATTGTATGCGGAATTCGCAGATTAGCGTTTTTGACGCAATCTTTGGATCGCCGCCAACTGTGCAATCGCGCTGGCCAATTCGGCCTGTGCTTGTGCGTAGTCGATTTTCGATTCTTTATTGACCAGTGCTTCTTCGGCCAATTGTTTAGCTTCCGCTGCCTTCGCTTCATCCAGGTCGCCACCACGGATCGCGGTGTCGGCCAAAACCGTAACTACATGCGGTTGCACTTCCAGGATACCGCCGGCGACGAAGACAAATTCATCTTCAGCCTGGCCTGTAACCTTGATGCGTACCGCACCTGGTCGGATGCGTGTAATCAAAGGCGTATGTCCCGGCAAAATCCCGAGCTCGCCCGATTCACCCGGCAGCGCGACAAATTCTGCCTCGCCGGAGAAGATTTCTTCTTCGGCTGAGACCACGTCTACGCGCATTGTATGTGCCATGTTAGAACCTTATTCATTCGTTCAAAGATCGATACAGGACCGATACGAACTTGCAGCTAACTCACTGCGGTAAAGCAGTGTGT
Source organism: Janthinobacterium sp. Marseille (assembly GCF_000013625.1). Classification (NCBI taxonomy): domain Bacteria; kingdom Pseudomonadati; phylum Pseudomonadota; class Betaproteobacteria; order Burkholderiales; family Oxalobacteraceae; genus Janthinobacterium; species Janthinobacterium sp. Marseille. The sequence continues at coordinate 4,026,925 of NC_009659.1, forward strand.
TAGCTGCTCAACGATTAGTTGAGTTTTTTCGCTTTTTCGATTGCTTCTTCGATGGTACCTACCATGTAGAACGCTTGTTCTGGCAGGTGATCGAGTTCGCCCGATGCGATCATTTTGAAGCCCTTGATCGTATCTTTCAGCGAAACGTATTTACCAGGCGCGCCGGTAAACACTTCAGCAACGTGGAACGGCTGCGACAGGAAACGTTGCATCTTACGTGCACGTGCGACCAGCAGTTTGTCTTCCGGTGCCAGTTCGTCCATACCCAGAATCGCGATAATGTCGCGCAATTCTTTGTAGCGTTGCAATGTACCTTGAACAGCACGAGCGGTGTCGTAGTGATCTTGACCAACGACCAGTGGATCCAATTGACGCGATGTCGAATCGAGTGGATCAACCGCTGGGTAAATACCGAGCGATGCGATGTCACGCGACAGAACGACGGTGGAATCCAAGTGAGCAAATGTGGTTGCAGGCGATGGATCGGTCAAGTCATCCGCTGGAACGTAGACGGCCTGGATCGATGTAATCGAACCGGTTTTGGTCGAGGTAATACGCTCTTGCAGACGGCCCATTTCTTCAGCCAGTGTAGGTTGATAACCCACAGCGGAAGGCATACGACCCAGCAACGCGGATACTTCGGTACCAGCCAGTGTGAAACGATAGATGTTATCGACGAAGAACAACACGTCTTTACCTTCGTCACGGAATGCTTCAGCCATGGTCAGACCGGTCAACGCGACGCGCAGACGGTTACCTGGTGGTTCATTCATCTGACCGTAAACCATCGCTACTTTCGAGTTGGCTGGATTTTCCAGATCAACCACTTTCGCGTCAGCCATCTCGTGGTAGAAGTCATTACCTTCACGAGTACGTTCACCAACACCAGCAAACACGGACAAGCCGCTGTGTGCTTTAGCGATGTTGTTAATCAATTCCATCATGTTCACGGTCTTGCCTACACCCGCGCCACCGAACAGACCGACTTTACCGCCTTTTGCGAACGGGCAAACCAGGTCAATAACCTTGATGCCTGTTTCCAGCAAGTCCTGCGATGGCGACAATTCGTCGTACGCTGGAGCTTTACGGTGAATCGATGCTGTGCGCTCGTGGCTCACAGGACCGCATTCGTCGATTGGGTTACCCAACACGTCCATAATACGACCCAGTGTGGCCGTACCGACTGGTACTGTGATTGGATTGCCGGTGTTTTGAATGATCATGCCGCGACGCAAACCGTCGGATGTACCGAGCGCAATGGTACGAACAATACCGTCACCCAACTGTTGCTGAACTTCCAGCGTCAGTTCGGAACCTGCCATCTTCAAGGCATCGTAAATCTTAGGCATCGCATTGCGGGGAAATTCAACGTCCACCACCGCGCCGATACACTGAACGATTTTGCCATCAGCCATTTTCGTTCCTTCAATATATAAAATTTAAAATCTGGTTGTTGAGGACAGCGTATTGCTACGCCGTCCAGCAATCGAATTAAACCGCAGCCGCTCCGGCGACGATCTCGGAAAGTTCTTTCGTAATCGCTGCTTGACGCGTCTTGTTATAGACCAGCTTCAATTCGCTAATCACGCTACCGGCGTTGTCGCTTGCCGACTTCATCGCCACCATGCGAGCCGATTGCTCGGACGCGAGGTTTTCAGCAACAGCCTGGAAAATCAGCGCTTCAACGTAACGCACCAACAATTCGTCAATCACGGTTTGCGCATCAGGTTCGTAGATGTAATCCCATGCCAGCGAATCTTCATCTGCCTTCAGCTTGTCGACCGCTAATGGCAGCAGTTGCTCCATCATCGGTTCTTGCTTCATCGTGTTAATGAACTTGGTGTAGACGACGTAAACCGCGTCCAGCTTGCCATCCTGATACGCATCAAGCATCACCTTGACTGGACCAATCAACTTGTCCAGGTGCGGGGTGTCGCCGATTTGTACCGCATGCGACACGACACGCGCGCCGATACGATTCAGGAAGCCCAAACCTTTGTTACCGATTGCAACTGCTTCGACTTTCTTGCCTTCTGCTTCCAACTCGCGCAGCTTGGTGGTCACGATACGCAAGGAGTTTGTGTTCATACCGCCGCACAAACCCTTGTCAGTCGTAACGATAATAAAGCCGACTGTCTTCGACGCATCCGACTTCACCAGAAATGGATGCGTATATTCCGGATTGGCTTGCGACAGATTCGCAGCGATATTGCGAATCTTGTCGCTGTAAGGACGTGCCGCATGCATCCGGTCTTGCGCTTTACGCATTTTGGACGCAGCGACCATTTCCATCGCCTTGGTGATCTTCTTCGTATTTTCTACGCTCTTGATCTTGCCACGTATCTCTTTGCCTGAAGCCATGAGTTGTTACTCCTTATAGCCCCAGAATCAGAACGATTTTTTGAAATCAGCAATCGCAGCAGCCAATACAGCTTCGTCGTCTTTCTCGAGCTTTTTGGTGTCTTCGATTTTTTGCAGCAATGCTGCGTGGCTGGACTTCATGAAACCGTGCAGACCCGATTCAAACGCGAGTACTTGCTTAACTTCGAGGTCATCGAAATAACCCTTGTTGACCGCGAACAGCGAAACCGCCATCAACGAAGTCGACAATGGTGCGTACTGTGCCTGTTTCAACAATTCTGTAACGCGTGCACCGCGGTCCAGTTGTTTGCGGGTCGAAGCATCGAGGTCGGAAGCGAACTGCGCAAACGCTGCCAATTCACGGTATTGCGCCAAGTCGGTACGGATACCGCCGGACAAGCCCTTGATGACTTTGGTTTGAGCTGCACCACCAACGCGCGACACCGAGATACCGGCGTTAATCGCAGGACGTACACCCGAGTTGAACAAGGATGTTTCCAGGAAGATCTGACCGTCGGTAATCGAAATTACGTTGGTTGGAACGAATGCGGAAACGTCGCCTGCTTGTGTTTCGATGATAGGCAATGCTGTCAACGAACCGGTTTTACCTTTAACGGCACCTTTGGTGAACGCTTCGACGTAGTCGGCGTTAACACGTGCTGCGCGTTCGAGCAAACGGCTGTGGAGATAGAACACGTCGCCAGGGAACGCTTCACGGCCTGGTGGACGGCGCAACAGCAGGGAAACCTGACGGTACGCAACAGCTTGTTTCGACAAATCGTCATACACGATCAGCGCATCTTCACCGCGGTCGCGGAAGTATTCGCCCATCGCGCAGCCGGAGTAGGCCGATACGAATTGCATCGCAGCGGATTCCGATGCGGTTGCAGCAACCACGATCGTGTATTCCATTGCGCCGTGCTGCTCAAGTGCGCGCACGATGTTTTTGATCGACGATGCTTTTTGACCGATCGCAACATAGATACATGTTACGCCCTGGCCTTTTTGGTTGATGATGGCATCGATCGCAACAGCTGTTTTACCAGTTTGACGATCGCCAATGATCAATTCACGTTGGCCGCGGCCGATAGGCACCATCGCGTCAATAGCCTTGATACCGGTTTGCATCGGTTGATCAACGGATTGACGGGCGATAACGCCTGGAGCGATTTTTTCGATAGGGGTGGTCAACTTGGTGTTGATTGGACCCTTACCATCGATTGGCTGACCCAGTGCATTGACCACACGGCCACACAGTTCCGGACCAATCGGCACTTCCAGAATGCGACCGGTACATTTAACTGTATCGCCTTCGGAAATGTGTTCGTATTCACCCAAGATAACGGCACCGACGGAGTCACGCTCCAGGTTCAGCGCGAGGCCGAACGTGTTGCCTGGGAACTCCAGCATCTCGCCTTGCATAACGTCGGACAGACCGTGGATGCGGCAGATACCGTCGGACACGGAAATGACCGTGCCTTGATTGCGAATCTCAGCTGTGTCGCCGAGCCCTTGAATCCGGCTCTTGATCAGTTCGCTGATTTCAGACGGGTTGAGTTGCATATAAACTCCTAAAATTTTTCTCTGTAGCTTAGGCTAGGGGCCCGGGCGACGATTACGCAGTCAACGCAACTTGCATCTGTTGCAGTTTCGCGCGCACCGAGGTGTCGAGCACTTCATCACCGACAACGACGCGCACACCACCAATCAGTGCACCATCAACGGTGACTGTCGGGTTGAGCTTGCGGCCGAATTTCTTTTCCAGCGTTGCGACCAGTTCGGTCAACTGCGCTGACGACAGTTCAAACGCGCTGACGATTTCTGCGTCAGCTGCGCCTTCTTGCGCATTTTTCAATGCGTGGAACTGAGTCGCGATTTCCGGCAACAGCGTCAAGCGGTCGTTTTGCACCAGCATGTTGATGAAGTTTTTCGCTTCAGCGCCAACCGGCGATTTGAGCGCCGAAATGAATGTGCTGCTGATCAGGTCGTCCGACACTTTAGGGTTGTGCGCCAATGCATATACATCGGGATTCGCAGCAACCTGTGCCATTTCGGAGACCAGATTAGCCCAGCTATTCAGATCGGCAGCTTTCGCCACACGGAACAGAGCTTCGGCGTAAGGACGGGCAATCGTTGCGAGTTCGGCCATGATTACAGCTCGGCTTTCAGTTGGTTCAACAGATCGGCGTGGACAGTAGCATTGACTTCGCGCTTCAGGATTTGCTCAGCGCCCTTAACTGCCAGGGTAGCGACCTGGTCACGCAATGCTTCGCGAACCTGGGTAACTTGCTGATCTGCATCTGCTTTAGCAGCGGCCAGGATACGTGCAGCTTCTTCAGCAGCAGTTTTCTTGGCTTCTTCAATAATGCTTTGGCCGCGCTTCTCAGCATCGCTGATACGCTTTTGACCTGCTTCTTGCGCGGAAGCGAGTTCTGCCTGGGCGCGCTTTTCAGCGACAGCCAGATCAGACTTGCCACGTTCGGCTGCTGCCAAACCATCCGCGATCTTCTTGGCGCGCTCATCGAGCGCATTCATCAGTGGCGGCCACACGAATTTCATCGTGAAGCCTGCCAGGATGAAGAAGACCACGAACTGCGCAATCAAAGTTGCATTTAAGTTCATGGTAATTCCTTCTCTAAGTATCGTGTGCCGAAAATATCTTCAGCGTGAGAACCGGTACAGTGACCGAATTACTTAGCGATGAACGGGTTTGCGAATGCGAACAACATAGCGATACCAACACCAATCAGGAACGCAGCATCGATCAGACCAGCCAACAGGAACATTTTGGTTTGCAATGTGTTCATCAATTCTGGTTGACGAGCAGAAGCCTCAAGGTATTTGCCACCCATGATAGCGATACCGATACAAGCGCCGATAGCACCCAGACCAATAATCAAACCACAAGCCAGCGCAACAAATGAGAGGTCAGTCATAACAATTCCTTCAAAGTTAAAGTTAATACAAAAAGTTAAATCAAAAAACCAAAAAGCTTAAATACTTAATACCTACATCCATCAATGCGATTCATGTGCCTGGCCGATATACACCAGAGTCAGCATCATGAAAATGAACGCTTGCAAGAAGACGATCAGGATATGGAAAATTGCCCACAATGTACCTGCTACCACATGGCCGAAGAAACCGAACGCGGTAGCGGTCGAACCCAGCAATGCGATCAACAGGAACAACAATTCGCCGGCATACATGTTGCCGAACAACCGCATCGCCAGGGAGACGGTTTTCGCTGCGAATTCGATCATGTTCAACAACAGGTTGAACGGCGCAAGCCAGATACCAAAGGGTGCAGCGAACAGTTCGTGAACGAAGCCGCCGGCGCCTTTGATTTTGATGTTGTAGAAGATCATCAGCGCGAATACGCCGAGTGCGATACCCATGGTGCCGTTCAGGTCGGCAGTAGGAACAACGCGGTGATGGGTAATCAGGCTATCGAGGCCGACAGCGTGGAAAAATGCGGAGAACATGTCGACTGGCAGGAAATCCAGCGAGTTCATCAGGGCAACCCAGACGAATACGGTCAGTGCCAGTGGAGCGATGAAGGTACGGTCGCCATGAACAATCGATTTGGCCTGGTTATCGACCATCTCGACGATCATTTCAACTGCAGCCTGGAAACGACCCGGCACGCCGGAAGTCGCTTTACGTGCAGCGAGGTACATGAACAAACAACCAACAACACCTGCAAATATGGACCAGAAAATCGTATCCATATTGATGATCGAAAAATCAACGATCTTGTCTTGGTGCTTGGTGGAAAAATGCCCCAGATGGTGGACGATATACTCGGAAGCCGTCGGTGCTGCGTGATCAGTCGCCATTTTAGTGCCTAAATAATAAGATTATGTAACTCTTCAGTGCCACGACGAACGCGGCGACCAGCGCCAGCAAATTCAAATCGCGGTACAACCAGACAACCGCACCCAACAAAGCGATCGTCAATGCAATCTTGATAAATTCACCGATGAAAAAAGTCATCGGATTAACGGATTCGGATTTTTGCGCAGCGGAAAATAGACGTAGCGCAAACAAGCCATTCGGCACCACGCAACACAACCCTCCCAGCAAGGCCGAATACAGCGCCGGCATTCCGGCAATCAAGCCGGCAATAATGCTGGCAATTACCGTTGTCGCGAGTTGCAGGAGGACGACGGGCAGCATACTGGTCCAAATGGTGCAGTCCTTTGGCGACCCTCACGATCGGGCTACTCGGACTGGAGTGAATACAAACTAAGTCGTGCGTTCCATGAAGCCACGGGATTATAAGGGCTTTCCTTCGCCACCGTCAAACGTTTGCTATGTGAAAAATACGTAGGCGCGTTGCAAATTGCGCCTTGCGGAAGGATTTGTTTGCGTTCCGGCTATGAGCTTGCGCAAATATGATGTTTAACGAACATTTAACATCTTGTTGCGCCCTGGCAACGTTGCTGGTGTCCGCCTGACGGCCGGTTCCGGGTACGCCTACCCGCATTCCGGCCGGTCAGTTTTTGCTTAATATTGCTTGTGAAAATCAGGCGTTGACGCGCAATTTGGCAATAATCCCGTCCAAAGCGTCGAGATCGGCAAAGTCGACCACCAGTTGGCCTTTGTTTTTTGCGCCCAGCTTGATTTCGACCTGGCTGGCGAGCAAATCTGACAACTCTTCTTCAAGGCGGGTGATATCGCGCGATTTTTCCTTGCCGTTGGCGCGCGGTTTATTCCCGCCGCTTTGTTCGAGCGTCGAGCACACCACCAGTTTTTCCGCTTCGCGTACCGACATGCGCTTGGCAACCACCTGGTTCGCCAGCGTAATCTGGGTCGCCGCATCGACCGCCAGCAAGGCGCGGGCGTGGCCCATATCGATATCGCCGGCCATCAGCATGGTTTGCACCGGCTTGGCCAGGTTCAGCAAACGCAACAGGTTGGACACCGCGCTACGCGAGCGGCCGACCGAGTTGGCGGCCTGCTCATGCGTGAAATTGAAATCGGCGATCAGGCGGTGTATGCCTTGTGCTTCTTCCAGCGGATTCAAATCTTCGCGCTGGATATTTTCAATCAGCGCCATCGCCGCCGTGGCTTCGTCGTCGACTTCCTTGACCAGGACCGGTACCTCGGTCAGGCCGGCCAGCTGCGCGGCACGGAAGCGGCGTTCGCCTGCAATGATTTCATAACGTTGACGAGCGTTACCGGATGCAATCGGACGTACCAGGATCGCCTGCAGCAAACCCTGCGCCTTGATCGATGCCGCCAGTTCATTCAGCGCACCTTCATCCATGCGGGTCCGTGGCTGGTATTTACCCGCCTGCATATCGGTAACTTGCAAGACCGATGGCGCACCCGGTATCGCTGCAATCGCTTCATTGAAATCAGAAGCACCGCCCAGCAATGCTTCCAGACCGCGACCCAAACCCTTTTGTTTTTTCGTGACCATAATTCCTGACTCACATCCTTTGATCGTTGCGGGCCGGCGCAAAGAGCGCCCTCGCCCGCATCATGTTTAAATCGTTTTGATCCGTTCAACCATTTCCGCGCCAAAGGCCAGGTAGGCTTGCGCGCCCTTGGCCGACGGATCGAAGTTAATGCCCGGCATGCCATACGACGGCGCTTCAGCCAGACGCACATTGCGTGGAATGATGGTTTTAAAAACCTTGTCGCCGAAATGCTGCTCCAGTTGCGATGACACCTGCTGCGACAAAGTCATGCGCGGATCGAACATCACACGCAGCAAGCCAATAATTTTCAGGTCGGTATTCAGCTTCGCGTGCACTTTCTTGATAGTGTTGACGAGGTCCGACAAACCTTCCAGTGCGTAGTACTCGCACTGCATCGGAATAATGACGCCATGCGCCGCGCACAAACCGTTCAGTGTCAGCATCGACAAAGCCGGCGGGCAATCAATCAGCATGAAATCGTATTCCGCATCGACCACGGCCAGCGCATCCTTCAGGCGCTTTTCGCGATTGTCGAGTTCGACCATTTCCACTTCGGCACCTGCGAGTTCGCGATTGGCAGGCAACACATCAAACTTGCCGGTCTCGGAAGTCACCCGTGCCGTTGCTACATCCGCCATACCCAGCAAGACTTCGTAGATAGATGATTGCAACTCCGCCTTGTTGATCCCTGCACCCATCGTGGCATTACCTTGCGGATCAAGATCCACCAGCAATACGCGCTGATTCAGTTGCGCCAGACCTGCTGCCAGATTCACTGCTGTGGTGGTCTTACCGACCCCGCCCTTTTGATTCGCAACGCAAAATATTTTTGCCATATTCTCGTTCTAGTTAGTGGTCAAACATTCCTGGATCAATCAAAGTACATCTACTGCATCCTGCTTCACTTGCCTGCATTATCCTGCCGTGTCTTGACCAGCTTGGCCGTATCAAATCCCTGTGCTGTTACGCGATTGACCAATTCTTCATAGCTCGCCTCAGGGACGCTAGGTGTACGTGACAGTATCCATAAATAATCGCGTGTCGGGCCGGCCACTGCCGCCAGTGTATAAGCCGGGTCCAGGTCGATGATCCAGTAGTCGGCCCAGACATAAGGTATCCAGCTCAACCAGTCGGGTACAAAACGTACTTTCAGTTTGGCATTGGTGCCGGTGTCGTCGACGCGTGCACGTCCGACAGCTTCATCTATCTTGCCGCCTGCCTGCAGGCAGCGATTGGTCACATCAATATCGCCATCGGAGCGCTTGTCATATTGTGCCGTCACATTCGCAATGCAGTCATCCTGGAAGCGATTCGGAAAACGTGCGATCTCATACCACTTGCCGGTATAACGCGCCAGGTCAACACTGACGACGGTACTCACCTGTTGCGCCCATGACGGCGCACCCAGGCAAGCGGCAAATAATGCGGTAGCGACCAGCAGCTTATTCATAGCACTGTCCTTTCAATGAAGACCAGATGACGTTCCGCCTGCAACGTTGGTACCTGCAATGCACGCACTTCCCTGACTTGCCAGCCAGCCGGCAAGCCTGCTACTTCCGTATCCGGTGCCACGCCTTTGAGTGCGATGTACTGTCCACCATCTGCCAGCAAATGTTCAGACCAATTGACGAAGTCCGACAAGTCAGCAAATGCACGCGATGTAATCACATCAAATTTTTGCGGTGCCTGCCATTGTTCGACACGCGCTGTATAGACACTGACATTACTCAGGTTCAGCTCGGCTTTGACCTGCGTGAGGAAAGCGGTTTTTTTGTGCACGGTATCTATCATCGAGATACGCATTTCAGGGTGCGCTTCCGCCGCCCAGATTGCCAGCACGATGCCGGGCAAGCCACCACCGGCACCCACATCCAGAACATTCTTCGCATTGCTGAAGGCAGATACGGCGGCCAGTGAATCCAGCAAGTGCTGGGTCACCATCTGCACCGGATCGCGTACCGCGGTCAGGTTGTAAACCGAATTCCATTTCGCCATCAAGGCCAGGTAATCGATCAGCTTGGTTATTTGCGCTTCGCTCAGGTTCAGCGATAAATCGCGTGCGCCCTGAACGAGTAATACGGTTAATGCGGGACGATCAAATGCCTTCATGCAGCAGCTTCAGAAGTAGGTGGCAAAGCAGCGAATTCCTTGAAACCGCCTTTTTTCAGATGTACCAGCAAGAGCGAAATAGCAGCGGGCGTCACACCCGATATGCGGGACGCCTGGCCCAGCGTTTCCGGTTTGTGCTTGCACAGCTTTTGTCGCACTTCAAAGGACAGGCCTTTGACTTCCATGTAATCGAATTCCTGCGGCAGCTTCAGATTCTCGTAGTAATCATGGCGCTCGACTTCCTTGGCCTGGCGATCAATGTAACCGGCGTACTTCAACTGGATCTCAACTTGCTCGCGTACCGCGTCTTCGGCCACGCCCGGACCGGCCAGGTCCTGCCCGTCGACGCCCTTCAGGCTCATCAGGGTTTCATAGCTGACATTCGGACGGCGCAATAGGTCAGCGAGCGCATACTCACGCTCTATCCCTTTACCCAACACGCGCTCAGCTTCTGCTTCTGCCAAAATACGCGGGCTGACCCAGGTCGAACGCAGGCGTTCCAGCTCGCGTGCGACGGCTTCGCGCTTGGTTTCAAACACCGCCCATTGTGCATCGCCGACGCAACCGAGCTGGCGGCCGATTTCAGTCAGGCGCATATCGGCATTGTCTTCGCGCAAGCTGAGGCGATACTCGGCACGGCTGGTGAACATGCGGTAAGGCTCAAGTACGCCTTTGGTAATCAGATCATCAACCATGACGCCGAGATAGGCTTCGTCACGGCGCGGAGTCCAGGCATCGCGTTCCTGCGTTTGCAAGGCGGCATTGATACCGGCCAACATACCTTGTGCGGCCGCTTCTTCGTAACCGGTGGTGCCATTGATCTGGCCGGCGAAGAACAAGCCCTGGATCACCTTGGTTTCCAGAGTGGACTTCAAACCGCGCGGATCAAAGTAGTCATATTCGATCGCATAACCCGGGCGCAAGATATGTGCGTGCTCGAGGCCGCGCATCGATTGCACCAGTGCCAGCTGGATATCGAAGGGCAAGCTGGTCGAGATACCGTTTGGATAGAATTCATTGGTTGTCAGGCCTTCCGGTTCGAGGAAGATCTGGTGCGAATCCTTGCCGGCAAAGCGATGGATCTTGTCTTCGATGGATGGGCAATAGCGAGGCCCCACTCCTTCGATTACGCCCGTGTACATTGGGCTACGATCCAGTCCGCTACGGATCAGGTCATGGGTTTTTTCATTGGTATGCGTAATCCAGCAAGGCATTTGCTTCGGATGCATGGCAACCGAGCCCATCACTGAAAACACCGGGATAGGGTCCAGATCACCCGGTTGTTCCTGCATCACGGAGAAGTCGATCGAGCGACCATCTATCCGTGGCGGCGTACCGGTTTTCAGGCGACCTTGCGGCAGCTTCAATTCTTTCAGGCGGGCCGACAGCGAAATTGCCGGCGGATCACCGGCGCGTCCGGCCGAGTAGTTATTCAGGCCAACGTGGATCTTGCCATCGAGGAAGGTGCCGGCAGTCAACACCACTGCGCGTGCATAGAATTTAATGCCGACTTGCGTTACCGCACCGATGACACGATCCCCTTCCACCAGCAAATCATCGACCGCTTGCTGGAACAGCCACAAATTAGGTTGGTTTTCCAGGCGGGAACGGATCGCCTGTTTGTACAGGATGCGGTCAGCCTGGGCGCGGGTAGCGCGGACCGCCGGGCCCTTCGATGAATTCAGGATGCGGAACTGGATACCCGCTTCATCGGTAGCAATCGCCATTGCACCGCCCATCGCATCGACTTCCTTGACCAGATGGCCTTTGCCAATACCACCGATGGATGGATTGCAGGACATTTGGCCCAGCGTTTCAATATTGTGCGAGAGCAAAAGGGTTGATTGCCCCATGCGCGCGGAAGCCAGCGCGGCCTCCGTTCCGGCATGGCCGCCGCCAACTACGATGACATCAAATTTGGTAGGAAAGATCATGGTGCGCCTCGATGAGACCTTAAGTAAGACCTTAAGCAGAGGCGAGATTATAAAGTCTTTTTGCTTTAAATTCCCCGCCAGCCGAATTTAGCCGTAAATTAAGCCACGTTTTGTTTCACGTGAAACAAAAGCTTGCCATCCATTAAGCGTGGTCAAGCAAGAAAGGCATCGTAAATACTCTTCAAAATCAGCGCCGTTACCACGACCAGGAAGATCTTGCGGACAAAGCCACTGCCATGCCGTATCGCAAGGCGAATTCCCAACAGGGAACCCAGCACATTACATACTGCCATCACGGCTGCCAGCTTCCATAATAGTTCAGCGCTGTAGCCAAACCAGAGGATGGCGGCAATATTACAGGCGACATTGACTATCTTGGCAACGGCCGACGCCCCGAGGAAATCAAAACCAAAGAAGCGTACAAACAGGAAAACCAGGAAGCTACCAGTACCCGGGCCAAAGAAACCATCATAAAAACCAATCCCCGCCCCGACCAGAATCGCAATCCACTTCTCTTTCGCCCCTATATGCATGGGGGCATGGATGCTGCCGAAATCCTTCTTTTTATAGGTATAGATGGCTACCGCAACCAGGATGAAGGGCAGCAGTTTGCGCATGAATTCCGATGGAATCTGCGTCACGGTGAAAGCGCCAAGGAAAGCAAAGGCAAATGCCGCCATCGCAGCCGGTGCCGCGGTACTCCACTGCAGCTTCACTTTACGGGCAAATCCAACTGCGGCCGCACTGGTACCACAAACACTGGCCAGCTTATTGGTACCTAGCAAAGTACCCATGGATGCATTGGGAAAGGCGGAAAACAGGGCGGGAATCTGGATCAAGCCACCACCACCGACTACTGCATCTATCATCCCGGCTACAAATGCGGCCGCAGCCAGAAATACATAATCAGTCATGCTTGATCCAAATGTTCATAAAACCACCAGCCCAATGGCCAGGACTGGTGGGGTGTAGCTGCTTATAACTCGGTGCCTGGATTTGCTGCGCGTATCAGTAGCGCCGCTTTTTCCGCAATCATGATGGTGGTTGCACCGGTATCGCCGGCAGTAATGACAGGCATGATGGAAGCATCCGCCACCCGCAAACCGGCCACTCCCCTTACCCTCAACTCACTATCAACAACCGCCTGGGCATCATTTTTCGCCCCCATCTTGCAGCTGCCAACCGGGTTACTACCGGCCACCGCTATTTCGGAAGCAAGGTGGCGCAAGTCGGTTTCCGGGTTTGTTTCCTCAGGTGAATAAGGCTGCAAGGCCGGCGCAGCCACAATTTTACGCGTCAATTGGATGGCGGCAGAAGCAATATTCTGGTCTTCCACGGTAGCCAGGTAATTCATCCGGATGACCGGAGCGACTGCAATTTCGGCCGCGCCTATCCTTACCTGCCCACGCGAACTCGGCTTCAGGTTACTGACATTCGCAGTAAAAGCCGGGAAATCATCCATGCCCGTCCCGACTTCCTGCTGTGACCAGGGCTGAACCTGATAGGAAAGATTCGGTCTTGCCTGTGTCGGATCAGAGCGCACCATTGCCCCTAGAGGTGAAGGCACGGTGGAAACCAGCCCATGTTTCTTGAAGATATATTCGAGACCCATCGCTGCCATCCCGAAGTAACCCCTGCCGCTGGTATTCAGTGACTTCGTGCCTGATACCTTGAAGCGCATACGTAAAGGCATATGATCCTGCACATTCTCCCCTACTCCTGGCAAGTCTTGCAGAACCCGGATTCCATGTTCCTGCAGCAAGTCTGCTGGACCTATGCCCGATCGTTGCAATATTTGTGGACTGCCAAAAGCACCTGCCGTCAGGATTGTTTCACGTGAAACATCGGCGGTCCATTCCTTGCCGCCACCAATGAATTCGACCCCGGTACAGACCTTGCCCTGTTCGGTTTCTTTTATGATCAATCGCTTAACCTGTGAACCGGTCATGATCTCCAGGTTACCGCGACGGGTGATGGTGCGAAGGAACGCTTTTGCCGTATTCCAGCGCAAACCATTTTTTTGATTGATATAGAAGTAGGCACAACCTTCGCCCCGATTAAAGTCATCAATCTTTGGGATCCCGGTTTGCGCTGCTGCTTCACGGAATGCATCGAGTATCTTCCACGACGACTTTTGTTTTTCTATATGCCAGTCACCGCCAACCCCATGCCAGGTATCTGCCCCTTCGGCATGGTCTTCGGTTTTACGGAATAAAGGCAGTACCTGTTCCCAGCGCCAACTCATGTCGCCGGTCAGGTCCGCCCAGTTATCGTAGTCCTGAGATTGGCCGCGCTGGTAAATCATCGCGTTGACGGAGGAAGAACCACCGAGTATTTTGCCGCTTGGGTATAGCAGGCTGCGTCCATTCAAGCCTGCTTCCGGCTGTGTGCGATAACGCCAGTCAGTACGTGGATTGTCTATCATGTGGCGAAAACCAAGCGGGATATGCACCCAGATATAGTCGTCCTTGGCCCCTGCTTCTATTAACAATACTGACACGCCCTTGTCCTGTGTCAGTCGGTTGGCTAATACGCAACCGGCAGTGCCGGCCCCTACGATGATGTAATCGTACTTCCCTGCGGATTCGGCCATAGTCTCAATCGGTAGCGTTGATATTGCGTTGGATAAACTCCATCATCACCGACTGTACTTACAGTCGACTGACAATGGATGGCTCTGGCTTGCTTAATTTATATTTAATATTTGTACCAAGCACTGCAGGCGACAAGCGATGATTTTACTTACTGGTAGGCATTGCGAATTCCGCCCCCTTGCCTATCGACTCCGGCCAGCGCTGCATGATGGATTTATAACGGGTGTAAAACTTGATGCCTTCTTCACCGTAGGCATGGGTATCGCCAAACATCGAGCGCTTCCAGCCACCAAAAGAATGCCAGGCCATGGGTACCGGGATAGGAACATTAATGCCGACCATACCAACTTCCACACGACGTGAAAACTCGCGTGCGGTATTACCGTCAGAAGTGAACAGGGAAACACCGTTGCCGAATTCATGGCGGTTAATCAGCTCAAGTGCGGCGGCGAAATTCGGTACGCGCAAGACGCACAGAACCGGCCCGAATATCTCTTCTTGATAAATCGTCATCTCTGGCGTGACGTGATCAAACAGACAACCACCAAGGAAGAAGCCCTTGTCATGGCCTGCAACCTTCAAGCCGCGACCATCGACCAGCAACTTGGCGCCTGCTTTTACGCCGGCATCTATATAGCCTTCGATTTTGGCTTTATGCGCTGCACTGACAACCGGGCCCATTTCAGCGTCGGCTTCCATACCATTCTTTACTTTCAGCGATTTAACACGTGGAATCAATGCCGCTACCAGCTTGTCTGCAATATCACCGACGGCTACAGCAACAGAAATTGCCATGCAGCGTTCGCCGGCCGAGCCATATGCAGCACCGATCAAGGCATCAACCGCCTGTTCCAGGTTGGCATCCGGCATGACGACCAGATGGTTTTTGGCACCGCCCAGCGCTTGTACCCGTAGCGGATAACTACCTCCTTTACGTGCGGCACCGGTGGCGTAGATATACTCGGCGATCGGGGTAGAACCGACGAAAGACACCGCTTTCACATCCGGATGCTGCAGCAAGCCATCAACCGCCAGCTTATCGCCCTGCAGGACGTTGAAAACGCCGTCAGGCAGGCCCGCTTGCTGTAACAGCTCCGCTACCATCAGGGAAGGTGAAGGATCGCGCTCAGACGGTTTAAGGATGAATGTATTACCCGTTGCCAATGCGACCGGTGCCATCCACATCGGTACCATGAAGGGAAAATTGAAAGGGGTAATGCCGGCCGTTACACCCAATGGCTGGCGCAAATTCCAGTTATCAATCCCGCCGCCGATATTGTCCGTAAATTGGGTTTTCAACAGTTGCGGTACGCCGCAGGCAAATTCAACCACTTCCAGCCCGCGCGTCACCTCACCCTTGGCATCGGAAAAGACTTTCCCGTGTTCACGGGTGATAGCGGCAGCCAGGTCATCATGATGTTTTTCAATCAGGTCCTTGAATTTGAAGAGGATACGAGCACGTTTCAGGGGAGCGGTATCGGCCCATGCCGGCGCCGCCGCTTTTGCCGTCGCCACCACTGCCTGTACGTCTGCATCGCTGGCCAGCACGACTTGCGCACTTGCTTCACCAGTGGCCGGATTAAATACATCCTGTTGCCTGCCGCCCGCAGTCTCTGTCAGGCGACCATTGATGTAATGCTTGATCTTGGCGCTCGTCGTCATCAGCTCTTCCTTCTAATAGGGTTTCATCATGCCGGCTAGTAATCCACTCAAGATTAACATGGCAATAAGGGAAAAACGCTGTGCATAAAGCTCTGCAGAAACGGTGGATAGCTTGTGGATAATCCTGTGGAAAAGAAGGGCTGCGTTTTTATCCAACATCTATCCTTGCCAAGTACACCGTTTATGCAGGCTTTATCCAGATTCCAAGTAATTGATTTGAATCAGGCTTTAGCACTTATCCACAGAAAAGCACCTGTGTTAACTATTACTACTAAACATATATATAAACAATTAACTTAAAACCGGAAACCCTCTTTTTAAACCCCAAACCTTAAAAACCAAAAGCAACAGCCTCTTTGCAAATCATCGCTTCGATTCAATACAAGCTCATTCAATCGATCAAAGCTATTTTTGATTACAACTGTTTATAAAAAACGGGAGCGAAAATGATTTTAGAGGCCCTGCAGCGCTTTTTAAGGCAAATCACGTCCCTTCCCCGTCACACTCTGTTGCAAATGCCAAGGGTGGTAGCTACAAGCCCATCAAATGCAAACCAGGATCTTGTTGAAGTAAGGATGTGGAGGAAATTTTTCTGATGGTGAATCCAGAAATGATCTGCAAAAGCGATGCAAGCTGGTCGCTAGAGTGAAATTTGCGTGCTTTTACCCGTGAACAGCGAATACCGGATTTAAAAAACTGTGTTCAAAGGGAATGAGAGCTGAGGAAATGTTTTATTGAAGAAAAGTCACCGCATAGCAGTGACTTCATATTGCCAACATGAAGCATTAGCTGAAAGCTGAAACCAGGTTTTTTTTATAAAGGCTTTTGATTTTTTGAATTTCGAGAAGAAAACGCGATTCTGGTTTTAAGTTAATTGTTTATATATATGTTTAGTAGTAATAGTTAACACAGGTGCTTTTCTGTGGATAAGTGCCAAAGCCTGATTTAAATCAATTACTTGGAATATGGATAAAGCCTGCATAAACGGTGTACTTGGTAAGGATAGATGTTGAATAAAAACGCAGCCCTTCTTTTCCACAGGATTATCCACAAGCTATCCACCGTTTCTGCAGAACTTTATACACAGCGTATTCTGTATCCGTTGCCGGTTTATCAGCGGCAAGCGGATGGAATTTAAGGCTGTGCCTTGGCAGGCGCTTTGGCTTTATATGTTTTGCCAGGAGGTGGTGCGACCGGTTTGCCGCGGGCTTCTTTCAGCAAGCTGGTGCATTTGTTTTCTTCCGGATTACCGACATTGATCAACGGTAGCAAGGCGGTCACAGGGGCAACTACCGCCAGTGCAACTGCACTACCCGCCTTCAATGCCAGCACACCGGTATCCACCCCGACCTTGGGGTTGGCGAACTCACCGGTCACATAGATCGGTGCGCGCAGCGAAACAATACGCAAGCCCTTCGTTTCCGGTTTGATGGTCAGGTTCAATTGCTCTTTCGCCAGATCGACCGTGCCGGTGATATACATCACCGCATCATCGGTATCGACAATGAAGGTGCGAGTTTGTACCAGGCCGTTGGTGACAGACAGATCCGTCGCCATGCAATTCAGTTTGACCTGCTTGTCGCCAAACAATTTGGAAATCACGATATTGCCGATATTTAAACCGATTTGCTCCAGCAAGAGTTTGCTGATGGTGCCTTCATTGATCAGCGATTTGATTTCACCGTTGGATGTTGCGAGCAGGCTGGCAATGGAATTACCGGTACCGGATAAGGAAGTATCACCATTGACTTCACCAAAGCTGGCTTGCATGGGTTGGAAAGTCGGGAATAGCTGCTTCAGTTTCAAATGACGGGCCGAGACTTTTGCTTCCGCCTTAATCACATTATTGCGACCATCCAGTTTTATATCACCAATCAGGTTACCGCCTGCGACACCGAACTTCAGTGGTGACAGGGTCACGACGCTATCCTGCAATTTCAAATGTGTGTCCAGGTTTTCGATAGGCAGTGATGCACTATGTACGATTTTGTGGCCGGTGATTTGTACATCGGCATCGATGCTGCCCCAGCGCTCGGTGGTGAATTTTTCCACCGGTAAAACTTTGTCTGCAGGTTGATTGGCAGCGACGCCGCGTTCCTTTTTACTTTCATTCGAATCGGCACCGATCACCGGACCGAGATCGCTTAACTGCAGCAAATTGGAAACTACCGTGCCTGACAAGAGCGGACGAGGTTGCTTGGCTTCATACACCAGGGTGCCGGCGATATCGCTATCGCCAACCTTGCCTTTGAATTTTTCATAGGTCCATTTGCCGCCGGCTTTATTGGTGACACCGATCAAATGTCCTTCGGTCGAGAATTCAGGTGTTTTCGGCAGCGTGATACCGGTCAAAGGATACAGGTCGGCCATGCTGGCGCCTGACAAATGCAGGCGCATATCGATAGCAGCCAGTTCCTGGGGTTTGGTAACAGTGCCGTTGACGCGTATCGACGTTTTACCGACATTCAGCCTGGCTTCCAGCGGGAAAGGTTTATCCACATTTTTCAAAGCCAGCAAGGCGCCCGCTTTACCGTCACCACTGATCCGTGCACCATTGAACGTCCCGGAAATTTTCCAGCCCATTACAAAGTCATTAACGGCTGTTGGCTCCAGCGTATCAATGTTTGCCTTCGCATCAATGTGTTCAACCTCATCCTTCAGTGTGATTTCACCGCGATAAAAGTACAGGCGTTGCAGATCCAAAGTCCACTCTGAGGGATCGCTTTGCTTGAAGGTCCAGTTATCCTTGCCCTTGCTTACCCGCTGCAAGGCAAGATTGGGATCATCCAGTTGCAGCGATGGGATGACGATGGTTTTATTCAACAGCGGCAAGGGATTGACGGAGAACGTGATATGACCGATCTCGGCCATATTGCTATCTGGTTTCGCCCATTCCGGATTGCCTAGCGTAACGTCATGCGCACTCAGGCGCGGTGCCGGTATCCAGTCACGCCAGGTACCGGTGGCTGGTTCTGCACGTTGCCAGGTAAGGATTAAATCGCCATTAATGGCAAAGTGGCGACCGGTAGCTTCACTGACACGCTCGTTGAGCCATGGCTTGGCCCGGTTCCAGTCAAACATTAACAGGAAGAGGACACAGACCAGCAATAGCGCGGAAAACACGATGGCGCTCCACATCATTATTTTTCTTGTACGAGACATAGGAGGACTCAAATAGTGGACAACGAATTAATACGACCCCTCGATAACTTGCGAGTTCAATAAGATATTCCGGGAAGAAATACCCAGTGTGCACCTAAGTGGCGAGTTGCGCCGTGGGTTACCGTACGGACTTCCGCAGCAATTACAGTAAGAATTGCATGGCAGAAATTCAGGCGAGGCCGTTTTTGAAAGGCTATTTTTTCCTGGCGCGGATGGGAGTCTGTTTCTTTTCAACGATCACCCCCAAAGCTGCCGCGCGCAGGATCTTGCGAAAAGTCGGGCATTCCATATGGCTGGGAGCAGAACATTTGGCTGCATGGCGCAAGCCGTCACGCATGGCAGACAGTTGTCGTATGGTGTGATCCAGCTCATCCGCTTTACTGACGAGCATTTTTCTATCTATTGCCAGTTTCTCCTGCGGCTCGAACATGAAGGCAATTTCATCGAGGGAAAAACCGGCGGCACGCCCCAGTGCGATCAAAGCCAGGCGTTCCAATACGGTCGAGTCGAAAACGCGGCGCAAGCCACTGCGTCCGATCGAAGCAATCAAACCTTTTTCTTCATAAAAACGCAGAGTTGACGCCGGCACACCTGCTTGTGTGACGACTTCAGCGATATCCAGTCTTGCCATGCTTGACCTCAAGTTGACTTTAAGTTGCACGATATCACTTCCGCGTTTTGCTAGCCAATGAAAGGACATCGTCATGAACGCCAAATCAAACAGCACTAACGAACAAAAAAATATCTGGAATGGTGATGCCGGAAGCGCATGGGTCGAGACACAGCAACTGGTCGAGCACATGTTTAAACCGATTGAAAACCTGCTGCTTGATGGTATTCGCAACCCGGCCCGGCCAAGGGTACTGGACGTAGGTTGCGGTACCGGCAGTACCACCCTCGCAGTTTCACGTCAGCTTGGCCCGCAGGGCCTGTGTGTCGGCATTGATATCTCACAACAGATGATTGCGGCGGCGCAAGCTTCTGCAAAGGCACAGGGTTTGGCATCAGGTTTTATCTGCGCTGATGCGCAAACATATGCATTTGCAGCGGCGAGTTTTGATTTGATCATTTCGCGCTTTGGCGTGATGTTCTTCGATGATTCCATTGCTGCGTTTAAAAACCTGCGGCACGCAGCAAGTGAGCAAGCCGAGTGTAGATTCATTGCGTGGCGCAGCGCTGATGAAAACCCATTCATGACGACAGCCGAACGCGCTGCCAAAGCACTGCTGCCGCAGCTTCCTGCGCGCCAAGCAGACGAGCCGGGCCAGTTTGCTTTTGCAAGGCGGGAACGGATGCTTGAAATCCTGCAACGTGCTGGCTGGAGCCAAATCAAGATAGATGCGGTGGACGTTGTTTGTTCTTTCGCAGAACAAGACCTGCTTCTTTACCTGAGCCGCATGGGTCCGGTTGCACGTATCCTGCCGCAACAGGATGAAGCGATGCGCAGCAAGGTGATCGAAATCGTACGCCACGCATTCGAGCCTTATGTGCATCGAGACCAGGTTGTGTTTACAGCCGCTTGCTGGAAGGTGACTGCCTGTGCACGATAAAATCCGCTCGCAAGAACGAAAACCAAACGCATGTTAAAGTCCTTGTCCAATGATGCACGGCTTCATTGTCGGCTCTATCCGATCAACCCACACATTGGTCACGGTATGCACGTACACGTTCTACAACACGTTCCATTTGAAGGCCTGGGCAGCATAGAAGAATGGCTGCAGCAGCGCAACATGAGCATCAGCTACACGCGCTTGTTCGAGTCGGCCAGCTTTCCACCGCTGGACGGTATCGACCTGATCATTGCACTTGGTGGGCCGATGAGTGTGAACGATGAAGAAGAATTGCCGTGGTTGCGTGCAGAGAAGTTCTTTATCGCGGATGCGATTGCAAGTCACAAGGCGGTACTTGGAATTTGCCTCGGTTCACAACTGATAGCAAATGCGCTGGGAGCGAAGGTTTATCCGGCGGCAGAGAAAGAGATAGGCTGGTTCCCGATTGTGGCGGAGCCGGCGATGCTGGATGCGCTAGCCTTCCCTGCCAGCGTTGATGTCTTCCACTGGCATGGCGAAACCTTTGATTTACCGGAAGGTGCGATCCACCTGGCCAGTAGTGCCGCCTGCCGTAACCAGGCGTTCCAGGTCGGGACCCGTGTCATCGGCCTGCAATTCCATTTGGAAACCACACCTGAAAGTGCGGATGCCATCATCCAGCACTGTGGGGAAGAACTGGTTCCGCAACGCTATATTCAAAGCGAAGCCAGCTTGCGCAATGCGAGCCCGGGCAACTATGTTGAAATCAATGCGCTGATGGCTTCCATCCTCGAATACCTGGTCTGCGATATAGATTAGATTCAGACTAGATTCAGGCTAAATCAGATTCAGCAGGCGGCGGCTCAACGCCGCTTTTTGACGCGTCCTATGCCTTCTTCGGTGCTGGCGCTCAATTGCTCACGCAGCCATTTATGCGCAGGATTACGCGCATCCCGTTCGTGCCACAGCATGTCGACGTGCACATCCGGCAATTCAAACGGCAGGTCCTTGGCAATCAATGCTTCCGCCATACCGGTAGAAGCGATCAAATGGCGCGGTAAAACCGTAATCAGGTCGGAACTGGCGACAACGCGGCCGGCGGTAAAGAATTGATTCACGGTCAGCAGGATGCGACGTTCGCGGCCAAGATTGGTCAGCGCCTCATCCATCAAACCTTTCGCACGTCCGGAAAAACTCACCAACAAATGATGCGCCGCACAATAGTTGTCCAGTGTCAGTTCGACTTTGGCCAAAGGGTGGTTTTTCCGCATCACACAGACATATTCGCCGGTATATAGACGTTCATGGCGGATCTGCGAAACAGCCGTGTTCTGGCCGCTTGCCAATTGCGCCGCGACGCCCGGGAAAAAGCCGATTGCGAGATCAATATCACCGCGTAACAGCATGGGACGTGGTTCACGTGTGGTCAGCGGCACCATGCGGACATTCAAGCCTGGCGCGTCTTTTTCGATCGCCCTTACCAGGAAAGGCAGCCATAAGGCGGCGGTGGCATCGGCCATTGCCATACGGAAAGTCGTGTTGGCGCGGGAGACATCAAAGGTATCGGGTGTGACCGCGGCTTCGAGGTCGGACAGCGCGCGGCGTACCACCGGCCATAGCTCTTCGGCCCGTGACGTCGGTTTGACACCGTGGGCGGTGCGGATCACCAGCTCGTCGCCCAGGGTGTCGCGCAAGCGGCGCAAGGCATTGGACACGGCAGGTTGTGTCATTGCCAACAAATTCGCGGCGCGGGTCAGGTTTTGCTCCGTCATGACAGCGTCAAAGACGCGCAAGAGGTTCAGATCCAGGGTTAGAAAACTCATATTATTTTTACCAAAATTAGCTCAATCAAGAGAGAGGCAGTCATATTCACGAAAACGATGACTGGTATCCTAAATTGAAATTAGATTTATATCTCTATCCTACCTATACTGCAATGCAACAACAAGGACTATTAGAGAAAAAAGGAAATCATCATGTCAACTTTATCGAATAACTCATACACGAACCCGGCGCTGATCGCCGTTCCTGCAGTGTTGGCTGCGATCGGCCTCGCATACAGCCCGGCCCGCCCAGCAATCATCGCGGTAGCAGCTGTCGTCGCGGTGGCAGTACTGTTCAAACCACTGACCCTGGCGCTGTTGCGTACGGCTTTGCTGGCAATCACACCTAGCCAAACGGTTGCAGTTGCGAAGAAAAGTGCTGTCGCTGTAGCAAGCCCGGTACAAACCGCATTTGCATTGAATCGTCAAGCGAACCAGATCGCACAAACGCAACCTGCCCTGGCTGCCGAACTGCGTATGCGCGCTGCTTACTCTGCACCACAACGCATCAGCAAACGCGTCGCAGTGAAAGCACATGCACCGGTACAAACCGCATTTGCACTGAACCGCAAAGCGAACCAGATTGCCCAGACCCAACCTGAACTGGCGGCCAAGCTGCGTATGCAAGCTGCTTACGCTTAACGCCTGAGCCCGAGTTTTAGTTGAACGGTAATCAAATATATCTGATCAATTTAATGCGACTGATAGCAGGCAACCTTTATGCCAGTTATGTCGTCCATGCATTACGTTGGTCACCTGCAGTACAAGCGCTGTTATCTGGCGTGGTGTTAAACGGTGGCGGCAGTTTCGCCGCCGTGCTCATCAGCCGGGCGCTGCGACCACGAATTGCGCGCATCCGGAAAAGTTTTAATGCCGATACCGAAGCGGTCAGCCCACAAGGATGATCGTTTCGGTAAACGCTTTTACCAGTGTCTCCTCTTCCCTCTCAAGGAAGTACTTAAGGTCCCGCGAGTCCAAAGCTCGGCGGGATTTTTTTCGTCTGTAGCAAAGAATAGCGCTAAAGCATGACTGTTGTTTAAATCGGCTATTTTTTCCGATGTCATGATAAAGAAGCTAATTTCGTGCAAAATACAGCAAGGTAATCGTTTTGCACATCATCTATCCGGTGCAGCAAGGATAGTGCAGTGATGTTGATACTTAATTACGGAGTCAAGCAACTTGGGCCGTCTGATCAAAAACAACTATTCCAATATCGCATTGTTGAAAGACTTGATGACAACGCCGCCGATGACGGCCAAGCAACATGCGGAAATCATGCGCAAGCGCATCGCTCATCGGCGTATGCTGGAAGAGGCGAAAGAACTGAAAACCGCCAGCGAAGATGTATTCGAACAGTTGTAAATAAAAAAGCGCGGAATTCCGCGCTTTTGTTTTATGCCGGCTCCGAACTTACAGAGTCTGCTGCACTACGTATAGTTCCATACGTAGTGCGCCCTTCTTACTTGGCCGATGGGAAGAAAACCTGTTCGCCGTCAATCTTGTAAGCAGCGATTTTCTTTTGGCCTTCAGGCGAGGTCAGGTAATCGATAAACTGCTTCGCACCCTTGTAGTTAATGTCTTTATACTTGGCCGGATTGACTGCAATCACGCCGTACGGATTAAACATTTTCTTGTCGCCCTGTACCACGATAGCCAGGCCGGTTTTGGCCTTATAGGCACCGTAGGTAGCGCGATCGGACAAGGTGTAGGCTTGCAGCTCGCCGGCCATCGTCAGCACTTCACCCATACCCAGGCCTGCTGAGACATAAGCACTGCCTTCCGGTTTCACGCCGATATCTTTCCAGTAGGATTTTTCCATAACGTCGGTACCGGAATTGTCACCGCGCGAAATGAATTTGGCCTTGCTGTCGACGATCTTTTTCATCGCAGCCAATACATCCTTGCTGCCCTTGATGCCGGCCGGATCACTTACCGGGCCGACGATGATGAAGTCGTTGTACATCACATCGCGGCGATCAACGCCGTGACCTTCTGCGACAAATTTATCTTCCGCTGCGCGTGCGTGCACCAGTGTCACATCGACGTCGCCGTTCTTGGCCAGTTCCAGTGCCTTGCCGGTACCGACAGAGATCACGTGTACCTTGGAGTTGGTTTTGGCTTCAAACTCGGGCAACAGATAAGGCAGCAAGCCGGAGCTTTCCGTGCTGGTCGTGGTGGACAGTTTGATGATTTGTTGTGCGAAGCCGAATGGCGCGACGAATGCAGATGCCAGAACAACGGCGGCAAGACGCAATAATGGACGACGTGACATGGTTCCTCCTGAAGTGTTTTAAGTGAAAATGGCTGCGAACCCCGGAGGGCGGCGCAGCCATGGTAATCGTGTTGAGTTGTCGAGACAACCCATCACAAAATTTAGTTCAGCATTTTATGGGTGCGTACTGCATCGAGGACGATAGGTTTCAAGCCTTCGCCATTGTGCTGTTCTACATGCTCCATCAATGCGCGACGCATGCGTGGATCCCACGACCTTTTCAGATGGCCGGCGATTTCTTCCAGAGATTTGTTGCGGTCTCTCATGGTTTCAAAAAAGTCGCCGATCTGGTTAGCCATCTTGATCAGATTATCTACTGTGCTACCGCTCATTCTGCTCTTCCTTAATTAAATTATTTCGACTCGCGTATCAGGCGATGCGCTTGCGCATAAACGACGTGGCTTTGGTCACGGACAAAACCAATCAGCGTGACATTGGTTTCTTCCGCCAGCTGTATGGCCAGGCTGGTTGGTGCTGAAATCGCGGCCAGGAAACCGATGCCCATGGTCGCCGACTTTTGTACCATTTCATAACTGGCGCGGCTGGTAATCAAAGCCGCTCCCTGCGTGAAATCACGCTTGTCATCAGCCATGGCGCCGATCAACTTATCGAGTGCATTGTGGCGACCAACATCTTCACGCACCAGATCAACTGAACCATCCAGATTCAACCATGCCGCAGCGTGCGTGGCACCGGTGTGCTTTTGCAGACGCTGTTGCGACTTCATTGCCTTCATGCCGGCGTAAATCTGCCGTGCCGAAAACATTGCATGCCCGACGGTCGCCTGCGGATGACGAATCGCCTGTTCCAGCGTTTCTGCACCACATAAACCACAGCCGGTACGCCCGGTCATATTGCGGCGTTTGTCTTTCAGTGTGACAAAGCGTTCCGTCGCGATACGCATTTGTACCTGTATGCCTTCGCAGCCAGGTACAACTTCGCAATCGTATAGTTCGGACTTGTCTTTCAGTATGCCTTCACTCAGCGAAAAGCCGAGTGCAAAATCTTCCAGGTCGTAAGGCGAGGCAAGCATGACGGCGTGCGAAATACCGTTGTACTCCAACGCGATCGGCACTTCCTCTGCGACATCGTCCTCACAGATCGTATGCTGGTCCGCATCCCATTTTTCTACCGGGACGCGAACCAGTGCTGTGCGTTCGTCGTCAGTGCTTGCATTCATCACACAGACCTTTAAGTTTTAGTCAGACCTTACTTCGATGTGGACAACTCCGAGCCACGTGGAATCATCTTCTCAGCGGCAAAGCTTTCTTGCTCGCGGTTGAAGCGATTATACGAGCGTTGCCATTCCGAAGGTTGGGCCACCGGCATTACTTGCACAGCTGTAACCTTGTACTCAGGGCAGTTGGTCGCCCAGTCGGACGAGTTGGTCGTAATCACGTTAGCACCCGATTCAGGGAAGTGGAACGTGGTGTACACGACGCCTGGCTGGATACGTTCGGTAATATCTGCACGCAATACCGTTTGACCGGCACGCGATTCAATACCAACCCAGTCGTCCTGCTTGATGCCGCGCTCTTCTGCATCGTGCGGATGGATTTCCAGGCGATCTTCGCTGTGCCACATATTGTTGAAGGTACGACGGGTTTGTGCACCAACGTTGTATTGCGACAGGATACGACCAGTGGTCAGGATCAATGGGAATTTCTTATTGACCTTCTCGCCAGCACCGAAGTACTTGGTATTGATGAAGCGACCTTTACCGCGCACGAATTCTTCCGTGTGCATGGTTGGCGTACCTTCTGGCGCTTCCGCGTTGCAAGGCCACTGGATGCTGCCGCCCAATTCGTCGATACGCTTGAAGCTCACGCCGGTGAAGGTCGGGGTCAAGGCAGCGATCTCATCCATGATTTCACGTGGATGTTTGTAGTTCATTGGATAGCCGAGAGCGTTCGACAGCATTTGGGTGACTTCCCAGTCGCCGTAGCCCGATTTCGGTGGCATCACTTTGCGTACGCGCGAGATGCGACGTTCTGCATTGGTGAAGGTACCGTCTTTTTCCAGGAAGGACGAACCCGGCAGGAAGACGTGTGCGTATTTCGCGGTTTCGTTCAGGAAGATGTCCTGAACGATGATGCATTCCATCGCTTCCAGAGCAGCGGTAACGTGCTGTGTGTTTGGATCGGACTGAACAATGTCTTCACCTTCGCAGTACAGGCCCATGAAGGTGCCGTCCATCGCTGCATCGAACATGTTCGGAATACGCAGGCCTGGTTCGGATTCCAGTGTGCAACCCCAAACTGCTTCGAATTCGGCGCGTGCGACGGAATCGGATACGTGACGATAGCCTGGCAGTTCGTGCGGGAAGGAACCCATATCGCAGGAACCTTGCACGTTGTTTTGACCGCGCAACGGGTTCACGCCGACGCCGTCACGACCAATGTTGCCGGTTGCCATCGCCAGGTTGGCGATACCGATAACGGTGGTCGAACCTTGTGCGTGTTCGGTCACGCCGAGGCCGTAATAGATTGCTGCATTGCCGCCGGTTGCAAACAGACGCGCTGCGCCACGAATATCAGCAGCCGGTACACCGGATACTTCTTCCATTGCTTCTGGCGAGTTTTCTGGCAGCGAAACGAATTCTGCCCATTCTTCGAACGAGTCAACTTCGCAACGTGCTGCGATGAAGTCAGGTTTGTGCAGGTTTTCGGTGATGATCACGTGCGCCAGAGCATTGACGATAGCAACGTTGCTGCCTGGTTTCAGTTTCAGGTGATAGTCAGCCTGGATGTGCGGCGATTTAACCATTTCAGTGGTACGTGGATCGACAACGATCAGCTTCGCGCCCTGACGGATGCGGCGTTTCATTTGCGATGCAAATACAGGGTGACCGGACGCAGGGTTAGCACCGATGACCAGGATGACGTCAGACTTCATCACCGATTCAAAGGTTTGTGTACCAGCGGATTCACCCATCGTTACTTTCAAGCCGTAACCGGTAGGCGAGTGGCAAACGCGTGCGCAGGTGTCAACGTTGTTGTTACCGAATGCAGCACGGACCAGCTTTTGAACCAGGTAGCCTTCTTCGTTGGTGCAACGTGAGGAAACCAGGCCACCGATCGAATCCTTGCCGTATTTAGCCTGGATGCGTTTGAGTTCGGAAGCAGCGTAGTTGATCGCCTCATCCCACGATACTTCTTTCCATGGGTCGGTGATTTTGCTGCGGATCATCGGTTTCAACATGCGGTCTTTATGTGTTGCATAACCCCATGCGAAGCGGCCTTTGACGCAAGCGTGACCCTGGTTGGCTTTACCATCCGGGTTCGGCACCATGCGTACCACTTCATTACCTTTCATCTCGGCCTTGAACGAGCAACCGACGCCGCAGTATGCGCAGGTCGTTACTTTGCTGTGTTCTGCCTGTCCCATCATGATGACGGTTTTTTCGGTCAGTGTTGCGGTCGGGCATGCGTCTACGCAAGCGCCGCAGGAGACGCATTCCGAATCAATGAAGTCTTCTTTTTGACCTGCCGAAACGCGCGAGGTGAAGCCGCGGCCGTCGATGGTCAGAGCGAAGGTACCTTGTGTTTCTTCGCAAGCGCGGACGCAGCGGTTACACACGATACATTTCGATGCGTCGTAGGTGAAGTAAGGATTGGATTCGTCTTTTTCCAGTTTCAGATGGTTTTCGCCATCGTAGCCGTAACGTACGTCGCGCAGGCCGACTACACCAGCCATGTCCTGCAGTTCGCAGTTGCCGTTGGTTGGGCAGGTCAGGCAGTCCAGCGGGTGATCCGAGATGTACAGTTCCATCACGCCACGGCGGATGTCTGCCAGCTTAGGAGTCTGGGTTTTGACTTTCATGCCGGCTTCGGCAGGAGTCGTACACGATGCCGGATAGCCGCGACGGCCTTCGATTTCAACCAGGCACAGACGGCATGAGCCGAAAGATTCCAGGCTGTCGGTGGCACACAGCTTGGGTACGTTGATGCCGTACTCAGCTGCTGCACGCATGACGGAAGTGCCTTGCGGCACAGTGATGGCTACGCCATCGATTTCCAGGGAGATCATGACTTCGGACGTGCTTTTTTTCGTGCCGTAGTCGATACCGTTAAGTTGATTCATTTTTCGCTCCAGTAGCTTAAGCTGCGTTTGCCAATGTTTTTTGATCGCCAAAATCTTCTGGGAAGTGATTCAGGGCGGACAACACCGGGAAAGGTGTCATATTGCCCATCGCACATAGCGATCCCGTTACCATCACATCGCACAAGTCACGCAGCAGATGGATCTGCTGTGGTCGATTCTGGTTCGCGATGATTTTGTCCATTACTTCCACACCACGTGTCGAGCCGATCCGGCACGGGGTGCACTTGCCGCACGATTCTTCTGCACAGAAGTGCATTGCGTAACGTGCTTGTTTGGCCATATCGACGGTATCGTCGAACGCGACCAGACCACCATGGCCTACGGTAGAGGCAACGGCAGCGAATGCTTCATAGTCAAACGGTGTGTCGAACAGTGATTCAGGCATGTAGGCACCGAGTGGGCCACCAACCTGGACTGCACGGATAGGACGACCGGATTCGGAACCGCCACCAAAGTCGTACAGCAATTCGCGCAAGGTGACGCCGAATGCTTTTTCCACCAGGCCGCCGTATTTCAGGTTGCCTGCCAATTGCATAGGCAAGGTACCGCGCGAACGACCCATGCCGTAGTTTTTGTAGAATTCGGCACCGCGCGACAAGATCAATGGAACGGCCGACAGCGAAATGACGTTGTTGATTACGGTTGGCTGGCCGAACAAGCCTTGCAGCGCCGGCAGTGGCGGTTTGGCGCGCACCATGCCGCGTTTGCCTTCGATACTTTCCAGCATCGCAGTTTCTTCACCGCAAACGTAAGCGCCGGCGGCTTTACGTACTTGCAGGTTGAAAGTGCGGCCGGAGCCGAGGATGTTTTCACCGAGGTAGCCGGCAGCGTTGGCTGCGACGATCGCTTCATTCAGATTGGCGATCGAATGCGGGTATTCGGAACGAACGTAGATATAACCTTCGGTTGCCTTGACGGCCAGGCCGGCGATGGTCATGCCTTCGATCAGCATGAATGGATCATCTTCCATCACCATGCGGTCGGAGAAGGTCCCGGAGTCGCCTTCATCGGCGTTACAGGCGATGTACTTTTGCGCAGCTTCTGCGCCGAGCACGGTTTTCCATTTGATGCCGGTAGGGAAAGCTGCGCCGCCGCGACCACGCAGGCCGGAGTCGGTTACTTCCTGCACGATCGCAGCAGGTTCCATCGCGATCGCTTTTTTCAGGCCGACATAGCCGTCGTGCGCCAGGTAGTCTTCCAGCGAAACCGGGTCAGTAATACCAACGCGTACGAATTGCAGGCGCTCCTGTTTCTTCAGGTAAGGGATTTCTTCGGTCAGGCCGAGTGCTTTTGGATGGCTGCCGCCGGTGGTGAAACCGGCATCAAACAGGCCGGCCACTTCGTGCTCTTCGATAGGACCAAAGCCGATACGGCCGGCATCGGTTGCAACTTCAACCAGTGGCTCGAGCCAGAACATGCCGCGCGAACCATTGCGCACCAGCTTGATATCGATGCCGCGTGCCTTGGCTTCGCGTTCGATTGCCGCCGCGGTTTCATTGGCGCCGAGCGCCAGGGCGGTCGAGTCGCGTGGAACAAATATGGTTACGGTCATTGCACACCTCGCTTGGCCTGGATCAGGCTATTGAATTTTTCCTTGGAGACGCGGGCATACAGGTCGTCATCGATCTGGATCGCCGGGCCGCTCGCGCATTGGCCGAGGCAGTACACGGTTTGCAAGGTAAATTTGTTGTCATCAGTGGTGCCGTGAAAATCACAGCCCAGCAATTCTTTCGCATGGTCAGCCAGCGATTCGCAACCGCGTGCCTGGCAAGCCTCGGCACGGCAGATTTGCACGACGTGCTCGCCGACCGGGTGTTGGCGGAAGAAGTGGTAATAGGTGATCACGCCGTGCACTTCCGCGCGCGAAATGTTCAAACCTTCGGCGATCGCAGGAACGATGCTGGGCGGGATGTACCCAACCACGCCCTGGATGTCGTGTAGGATAGGCAAAAGCGCGCCAGGTGTAGCTTTGCGCTGTGCAATAATGGCCTCGACCGCGGCCAAATCGAATGGGGTTTGGGTGTTCACTTAGAGTCTCCTGCTAGCGACACCGATGGCAATACCGCATGCCGCGAGGTCGTGAAATCGAACGAAACCATACTGCTTCCTTGTTAAAAATTATCTTGTATATATGCTTTTAATAGCATATAGTTTAGGTATGCTACCTATGTAACACGTGAAAGGTAGCACCCGAAAACCAGGGCTTCAATAGGCTATCTTTTGCATAAGCAGGGAAAGATGCGTAAACGCTACAAAGGCGGCATGACGTATGTTTAAAGTTGTCATTAATCCCCACTGGGAAATTACCCACACCAACGACGCGCCGCTGGATACTGCGGTTTTGCTCAATTTGCTGATGTCGATCCAGAAGACCGGATCCATCTCCAAGGCCGCGCGCCTGGTCGACTTGTCATATCGCTATTCATGGGGCTTGTTGCGGGAGGCGGAAAAGCTCTTCGGCACCGCATTGTTAAATACCGATCGTGGTCGCGGGACAACATTGACCCCTTTGGCGGAAAAGCTGATCTGGGCTGATCGCCGGATTCGCGCGCGCCTGTCGCCGACGCTGGAAAGTCTGGCCTCCGAGCTGGAAAGCGAAATCGGCAAAACCATCGTCGGTAAGACCAAGCCAATCCGGCTCGATGCCAGCCATGGTTTTGCGGTCGACGCCTTGTTGCACCAATTAACAGAGGCAAACCTGCCGGTCGATTTGCGTTATCGCAACAGCACCGATGCAGTTGCCGCTTTGTCACGCAATGAATGTGACCTGGCCGGCTTCCACGTTCCGCTCGGTGAATTCGAGAAAAAGGCGGTGGAGCGCTATACGCAGTGGCTCAATCCACGTGAACATTGCCTGATCCACCTTGCAGTGCGTACCCAGGGTATGTTTGTGGCACCCGGCAATCCAAAGAAGATCACCGGCCTGCATGACCTGACACGTCCCGGCGTGCGTTTCGTCAATCGTCAGATCGGTTCGGGTACGCGGATGCTGCTGGAGTTGATGCTGGCCGGATCGAATATCTCGCCTTTCGATATCGAAGGCTATCAAAGCAATGAATTCACCCATTCTGCAGTCGCTGCTTATATAGCAAGCGGGATGGCTGATGTCGGGGTCGGTGTGCAAACGGCGGCGCATCGCTTCAGCCTGGATTTCATTCCGCTGATTCGTGAACGTTACTTCCTCGCCCTGCCGCTCTCCATCATGGATGACCCGCTGATCCAGTTGGTCATTGATGTGGTGCAGTCCGGATATTTCCGTAAAGTGATTAATGGTCTTGCCGGTTACGACGCCGGCGATACCGGCAAGATCCTGTTGCTGTCGGAAGCCTTCGGACATACCAAGGTTCCGACCGCCTGAGCATTGCTATTTAAGAATAGCGATGCCCTTGATTTGCGCAAACACCTGCCCACCCGGTGCCAGGTGCATTGCTTCGCATGATTTACGGGTAATGCGCGCCAGCAGGCGTGTGCCATTTGCATCCAGTCCTATCATTACCTGCCCCGGCGCATCGTCAGACAACTCCGTTACCGTTGCCGGGATGATATTCAGGATGCTGCTATCGCGTTGCGGCAGCAGGCTCAGGCTGACATCGCGCGCCTGTATCCGTATGCGTACCTGCTGACCTGCGGTGGCGGCCTGTTGCGGTAATAGCAGCTGACCACCGGAGAACTGGGCAGACGTCAGGTGGAAATCCACATCATGGGCCGTGACAGTCGCGACTACCAGCGCACTGGCCGTATCGCCATGCGCAAAGTTGAGATCCAGGCGTGTCATCAGATCGCTGGTCGCGCCGCTGGCAATGACCTTGCCGCTTTCCAGCAAAACCAAATGATCGGCCAGGCGTGCTACTTCGTCGGCCGAGTGGCTGACATAGATCACCGGGATGTCGAGTTCATCATGCAGCCTTTCCAGGTAAGGCATGATTTCTTCCTTGCGCTTGCTGTCGAGTGCTGCCAGCGGTTCATCCATTAAGAGGATGCGCGGGCTGGTTGCCAGTGCACGCGCAATCGCCACACGCTGGCGTTCGCCGCCGGACAATTTATCCGGATTGCGTTGCAGCAGATGGCCGATGTCGAGCAAGGCGACAGCATGTTCCAGCGATACCTGATGCGTGGCAGCAGAAACGCGGCGCCTGCCGTATTCCAGATTGCGCTGCACATTCAGGTGGGCAAACAGGCTGGCTTCCTGGAATACATAGCCGAGCGGCCGTTTATAGGTCGGCAGGAAGATATTCCGTTCGTCGTCCTGCCAGACCTCGCCGTTGACTTCCAGATAGGAACCGCTAAAGCGCTCCAGTCCGGTCATTGCACGCAGGCAGGTAGTTTTGCCGGAGCCGGACGGACCGAACAGGGCGGTCACGCCACGGCCGGGCAAAGTCAGGTCGACGTCCAGTTTGAACGCACTGTAAGCGATATTGAATCGCGCGCGGATATCCGTCATTTGCGCCGCCCGGTCGGATTCAATGTGTACAGTATGATCAGCACCGCCATCGAGAACACCAGCATACCGGCCGCGAGCCAATGTGCCTGTGCATACTCAAGTGCTTCAACATGGTCGTAAATTTGTACAGAAATCATGCGGGTCTGATTCGGGATATTGCCGCCTATCATCAGCACCACGCCGAACTCACCGACCGTGTGTGCAAAGCCCATCACGATAGCGGTCAGGTAACCGGGTTTGGCCAATGGCAGGGTGACACTGAAAAAAGTATCGAGAGGTGATGCGCGCAAGGTCGCGGCCACTTCGAGCGGGCGCTCACCCATCGCCTCAAAAGCGTTCTGGATAGGTTGTACAACGAAGGGCATCGAGTAAAAAACCGAGCCAACCACCAGGCCGGTGAAACTGAAGGGCAAAGTGCCGAAACCCATAGCCTGGGTCAGCTGTCCGACCGGGCCATTGGGCCCCAGCGCCACCAGTAGGTAAAAGCCGATGACGGTGGGCGGCAGCACGATAGGCAGCGCAACAAACGCGCCGACCGGGCTTTTCAACCAGGAACGTGTGCGCGCCAGCCACCACGCCAGGGGCGTGCCTATCAAAAGAAGAATGATGGTAGTGAGGCTGGCGAGCTTGAGGGTCAGGACAATCGCACCGATATTCGGATCGGTAAACAACGAGAACCTCTCTTACAGATCGTAACCGTAGCTACGGATGATGGCTTTGACCGGTTCCGATTTCAGGTAGTTGACGAATTCAGCGGCAGCTTTGTTGTCCTTGCCCTTGTTCAGGATGACGGCGTCCTGGCGAATCGGGTTGTGCAGGTTGGCAGGAACAATCCAGGCCGAACCGCTCTTGATCTTACCGCCTTCAAACACTTGCGACAAGGCCACGAAGCCGAGTTCTGCATTGCCGGTGGAAATGAAGGTGAAGGTTTGTCCAATGCTTTCGCCCTGGACGAATTTCGCTTGCAGGCTGTCATACACGCCCAGTTTCTTCATCGATTCTTCTGCTGCCAGGCCGTAAGGAGCCAGTTTTGGTGTGGCCAGGGCGATATGCGCAAAGTTGGCTTTTTTCAGGACCTCACCTTTGGCATCAACGAAGTCTGGCTTGGCCGACCACAGCACCAGTTTGCCGGTTGCGTAAGTGAAACGCGAACCAGGCACGATACCGTTTTCTTTTTCCAGCTTGATCGGTGTTTCATCATCAGCCGCGAGGAACACATCGTAAGGCGCACCATTGGTGATTTGCGCGTAGAACTTGCCGGTAGCACCGAAGGATGGTGTCACTTTATGGCCGGTCGCTTTTTCAAAATCGGCAGCGATGACTTTCATCGGCGCGGTGAAATTGGCGGCAACGGCGACCTGCACTTCTTCTGCCGAAGCAGAAGCGGAGATGCCGAAGGCGAGCAGACCGGACAGGAGCGAATACGAAAGTGTTTTCATGGTGATGGGTAAAACGAGTTAATAAACCTTTAGGCGGGTACCGCCAGAATGATGTGCGATGCCTTGATCATGGCAGTAGCGCGTACACCTTCTTTTAAACCAAGCACTTTCACGCTTTCATTGGTGATGATGGATGCCACGGTCTTGCCGCCCGGCAGTTCAATCACGACCTCTGCATTGACTGCGCCTTCCTGGCAACGAACAACGGTGCCGGTCAGGGAGTTGCGTGCACTGGTTTTGAAATTTGTTTCCACGGTGAGGATGATCCATTGCGCCTTGACCAGCGCATAGGCTTCGGAGCCGACTTCGAGTGCCAGGTGCTCGGCACTGTCATTGGTGATGATGGCTGCCAGCTCTGCGCCATTGCCGATATCGAGTATGACCTCTGCATTGACGGCGCCTTTCTTGACGGCGCTGACGGTGCCGAGGAACTGGTTGCGTGCGCTGGTTTGCATATCGAATCTCCGGCTCATTGTGTAGTACTGATCAAAATCGTCCATGGTGCGGCCGATTGCCGCCGGCACTGCGGCCCATTCCTGCTCCAGGCGGCGGTAGGTTGCAACTACACGCCTGCCATACTCGGTCAGGCAGGTGCCGCCACCGGTACTGCCACCCGGCTGGCGTATCACCAGCGGCTCATGCGACAGATTATTTACCGATTCGACGGCTTGCCATGCCGCCTTGTAACTCATGCCCATCGCGGTCGCTGCCGCAGAAATTGAGCCAGAGGCGTCAATCCGTTCCAGCAGCTCCAGGTGATCCCAGCGCTTGCCGCGCGATTTGGATAGACCTTCCAGTTTGATGGGCGAAGTTGTCTTGCTCATAACAGTCACTATCTTTAAAAATGATGAAAGGCTGTTCAGCAAAAGTCGTTCTAAAAGTTGATACTATACACGATATTACTTTTAACGACATAACGCGAACAGGATGAAGTACCGTCATTCTATTTGTGTATCGGGAATTCCGGTCGTCTATTGAACATGTTGGCAGCAGGGGCATTCCGGAAAATCGCAGATATGCGGATAAGATGAAGGCGACTTCCCTTCTTTCCGGCATCTCAGTAATCCCTTTTGTCATCACTAACTACGGGCTATACCGATGTTTGTACGTCAGCTTGATTACCTCGTCACCCTTGCCCGGGAAAAGCATTTCGCCCGCGCCGCGGAAATTTGCTGCGTATCGCAGCCGGCCCTCTCTGCTGCAGTAAGGAATCTGGAAACCGAATTGGGTATCGCCATTGTGCAGCGTGGCCAGCGCTTCCAGGGTTTCACGCCGGAAGGTGAGCGCATCCTCGATTGGGCGCGCCAGACCCTGGCGGCGCTGGAAGGCTTGAAGCAGGAAGCATCGATGTCACGCGTCAAGCTGACCGGTACACTGCGGCTCGGCGCGATTCCGACCACCATGCCTATCGTGTCGCTATTGACCGGGCAGTGCCGGGCGCAACACGCGGACCTGCGACAACTGGTGCTGTCGTTGAGCACGGAAGAAATCATGCGCCGGCTCGATGACTTTGAGCTGGATGTCGGCCTGACTTATCTGGAAGACCAGCGCCTGAATGGCTTCCACGTGCAACCTTTATATCGCGAACGCTATATGTTGCTGGCGCGTGAAGGCGCCATGCTGGATGGCAAGGCGGAGATCAGCTGGGAAGAAGCCGCCGAGTTTCCGCTGTGCCTGCTGACATCGCATATGCAGAACCGGCGCATCGTCGATGCCGCCTTCCGTCGTGCCGAGGTGCATCCGAATGTCGTGGTCGAGACCGATTCCGTATTCGCGTTATATTCACACGTGCGACACGCGAATCTATACAGTGTGGTGCCACACAGCTTGCTATGCCTGTTTGAACTGCGCGATGAAATGGTCGCGATTCCTATCGTGCCGGAGTTGAGTCGTTCGATAGGATTAATCTCGCTTGATCATGATCCCTGCTCACCTATCGTCGTGGCGGCACGCAGTATTGCCGAGAAGATCAATCTGCAGGCGCAATTCGATGCATACATAAGCGGCGGCTATCAGCCCATCACATCAAACGATTAGACCGCAAAAAACATACTCCCTAAGATGGCTGCGCTGGGCATTCATTCTGATGTCCGCTTGCAGAAGAAAATTCAGCTACCGCCGGCAATTTTCGATGCGCCGTAGCAACCAACTTAGGAGAAGTAACATGGCAAAAGTTTTATGTGTTTTGTACGATGATCCAGTCAACGGTTACCCGAAGACTTATGCACGTGACGATGTAGCGCAACCATCGATCTACCCTGACGGCCAGACCTTGCCGACACCTAAAGGTATCGACTTCAAACCAGGTACCTTGCTGGGTAGCGTATCCGGTGAGCTGGGCCTGCGTAAATACCTGGAGTCGAATGGCCATACCCTGGTTGTTACATCCAGCAAAGACGGTGCAGACAGCGTCCTAGACAAAGAATTGCACGATGCAGAGATCATCATCTCGCAACCATTCTGGCCTGCATACATGACAGCGGAACGCATCGCCAAAGCGAAGAAATTGAAAATGATCGTGACAGCCGGTATCGGTTCCGATCACACCGATCTGGAAGCTGCCAACAAGCACAACATCACCGTCGCCGAAGTGACCTATTGCAACAGCCACAGCGTTGCTGAACACGTCGTCATGATGATCCTGTCGCAAGTACGTAACTACATCCCTTCGTACAACCAGGTTATCAACGGTGGCTGGAACATCGCTGATTGCGTTGAACGTTCTTACGATCTCGAAGCAATGAGCGTTGGTACTGTTGCTGCCGGCCGCATCGGTCTGCGCGTACTGCGTCTGTTGAAACCATTCGACGTCAAACTGCACTACATGGATCGTCACCGCCTGCCGGAAGCCGTAGAAAAAGAACTGAACCTGACTTACCACAGCACGCTCGACAGCCTGACCAAAGTGTGTGACGTGGTGACCTTGAACTGCCCGTTGCATCCTGAAACAGAACACATGATCAACGAAAAAACCTTGAAAAACTTCAAGCGTGGTTCGTACATCATCAACACAGCACGCGGCAAACTGTGCGATCGCGACGCGATTGTTGCAGCATTGAAGAGCGGTCAACTGGCAGGTTACGCCGGCGACGTCTGGTTCCCGCAACCAGCGCCAAAAGACCATCCATGGCGCACCATGCCGCACCACGGCATGACACCACACATTTCCGGCACCAGCCTGACGGCACAAACCCGTTACGCAGCAGGTACCCGCGAAATCCTGGAATGCTACTTTGAAGGTCGTCCTATCCGTGACGAATACCTGATTGTTCAAGGCGGCAAACTGGCCGGCGTCGGCGCTCACTCCTACAGTGACGGTAACGCAACCAAAGGTTCGGAAGAAGCTGCGAAATTTAAAGTAGCGTAATTCTGAACCGGCAAGCCAGCAGATGACCGGATCTGCTGGCTACCCATTACTAATGCCGACGTGCAGTCCTGACGTCGGCATTTTTTTATCGATGCCTTGTCCTGCATCAGGCATCCATCAAGCAAGGTTTCTCATGTCGAATTTATTCAAGAAGTTTTTTAGCAGCAGTATGGCGCTGCCGCCGCAGCCTACCCTTTCCAATGTGCTCCTGTCCGGCCTCGGTGGTTTCTTCGCGATCAGTGTCATCGCATTGGCCGCAGACTATACGCAGGCGCTGTTGATACTAGGCTCCTTCGGCGCGTCATGCGTGATTGTGTTTGCGTTGCCGGATACGCCATTGGCACAACCGCGTAATGTGATCCTCGGGCATTTCCTGAGCAGCCTGTCGGGCCTGGTCTACCTGAATGTATTCGGGCCGCATTGGTGGGCTTTGGGTTTGGCGGTGGCAACAGCGATCATTATCATGATGGCTTGTCGTGTCGTGCATCCGCCGGCCGGTTCAAATCCGGTGATTGTTTTTCTCGCTGCGCCGGGCTGGAGCTTCTTGTTTTTCCCGACCCTGATCGGCGCTTGCATACTGGTGGTTGTTGCGATGATCTACAACAATGTCGTACGCAAGAATAAGTATCCGAAATACTGGTAGAAGAACGCCGGCCTGTTATCGCAAGTTGCGGTAGCAGATCGGCTGGCCTACGCGGGGGTGTGGTGTGGAGGTGAGTATTGCCGGTGCTTACATCGCGAAGCGTTCACCCAACTGGCTCAATGACTGCATCAGTTGTTCGCTGGTCTTGGATGTGGCTTCATCAATCGCCACCTTGACGATGCGCAAGGTGCGTTGCTCCGCTTCGAAAGCCGAAGTCTCGCATCCTTCAATCACGCCTTCTATCGGTTGCAGGTTTTCTTTATGCCAGACGCGATAGGTGC
This sequence comes from Janthinobacterium sp. Marseille, assembly GCF_000013625.1. Taxonomy (NCBI): domain Bacteria; kingdom Pseudomonadati; phylum Pseudomonadota; class Betaproteobacteria; order Burkholderiales; family Oxalobacteraceae; genus Janthinobacterium; species Janthinobacterium sp. Marseille. The sequence goes on from NC_009659.1 coordinate 4,066,075, forward strand.
CGCCCCATTCCCCGAATGAGAAACCCCATGTTTGTTCGGTTGCCGTTACCGAGATAACGTACCCTTTGTATTCAAGCAAAGCCACGATATTTGTCCTGTTAAAAATGTAACTGGATATGCCGGCTTGTCGACTCGTTCATTGCATCTTCAGATGCAATGGTCGGAAACCAAAGGCAATAACGGGGTCGGTTATTTGCGTGGAAAATTGTGCCGGGAGGGTATGTATTTTGCAGAGCGGGCAAAACCGATTTCGTTATGCTCACAAGGATATAGCGTTAACATACATAACGCAAGTATTTACCAGCCTTCCCTTGTGACGCATCAATGAAGATTAGCCGAAATGTCGCAAGCATGCAGCAGCTTTATTGCTAAGCAAAATGAGCAAGCGGATAGGAAGACGCTATCGGCAAATGATTGTCGCAGAGTCCCTTATTTCGATGGGGTTTTTGTGGCCTTGCCTTTGGCGGCCGGAGGCGGTGTGGTGGACAGCAATTTGCTAAAGACAGCAAAGTCGCTGCTGATGGCTTTGGATGCCTTGCGCTCCATCGCGCGGTAACGTTCGACTACCCCGCGCCCGAAGTCGGTAACCTGGGCGCCGCCGCCACCGCTGCCGCCGGTACTGGTTACCACCAATGGTTCGATGAATGAAGCATTGGTGGTTTCCACCAGGGTCCATGCACGGCGGTAAGACATATTCATTTCCCTGCCGGCGGCCGAGATCGAGCCGGTGCGTTCGATTGCATCTATCAGGTCGGCACGACCCGGTCCCATCGCGGTCAGTTCGCCCATCAATACACGTACACGTGGTTGCGGGGCGTTGGATTTCTTAGTCTGGCTTTTAGGCATGGCTTGGACTCTTTACGGGATGCCCGTATTTTCGCCCAGATTCGCCTGAAATTGCAGTTCTTTATCGATGTGTCGCTTAAGGGCGGAGCAAGCGTGCGACATCTTGTGCCGCCTCACGCAGGATCGGCAAAATTTCGTTCACGCGTGTTGCCGTCATGCGGGCCAAGGTGGTGGCGACCGTGATCGCTGCGACGGCGGTACCGGCGGCATTCCGGATCGGCAAGCCAAGTGCACTTACACCTGGTACCGCATGGTTGGAAATCCATGCATAGCCCAGTTCATGTGTGCGGTTGTAATGGTCGATCACATCATTGATATCGAGGTTTTCATAGACGCTTAAGCGTGGTTCGACTTCGCGCAATATCTGCTCCGCTTCCGCCTTCGGCAGGCAACTCAACAAGGCAAGACCACCGGCACTGACGCCCAGCGGTTGCCGGCTGCCGACAGGAACCACCGGGGTTTGGATCGGATAGTTGCCTTGGATGCGGCTCAGGCAGATAGCGTCATTGCCGCTGCGCACAAACAGGAAAGAAGTATCGCCGGTGCTTTGCGCGAGGCGCTCCAGCACGGGGGCGCAGATATCGCGCAAATTGAATTGATGGGTTGCCGCCAGTCCCAGTTCAAACATGACCGGTCCCAGCGTATAGCGTTTGGAGCCGGACAGTTGCACCAGCATGCCTTCGGCGACCAGTGCTTTCAACATCCGGTGCGCGGTCGGATGTTCGAGCTCCATTTCGCGTGCGAGATCGACCAGACGCATGCCGCCGGGCGTATGCCTGGCGATGTGCTTCATCGCCCGGATTGCGCGGGAAATCGATTGGGATCCTTCTCGTTTCAACACGTCCGGCATATAAAAGTCCACATATAGGAATAAAAGAGATTGGTCTTGACCCGCTTATCCGCAAAAAATAGCATCGTTCGCAGAGTAATGGAACAGCTTAAATCCATATTTATTCCACATAGTGGATAAATAATCCGATCCAGCAAACATGGCAATTCACCAGTCTTTCAGGAGCAAGCATGATGCAAAGTAAAACGTCGCCAACTTCACGCGAGCGGGTACCGTACGAAGCAATCGGCCAGCGCCGGCCTTTCGTCCTGCCTGGTAATGCACGCGTTGCGGTATGGACCATCGTCAACCTGGAAAACTGGTTGCCCGAAAATGCGATGCCGCGCACGGTCTTGCCGCCACCTATGGGGCAAGCCTTATTGCCGGACGTTCCCAACTGGTGTTGGCATGAGTACGGCATGCGGGTTGGTTACTGGCGCATCCTGCAGACTCTGCAGGAGCGGAATATCAAAGCGACGCTGGCATTGAACGGCTCGGTTTGCACTGAATATGCCGCGGCCTGCGAAGCCGCGCTCAAGGCAGGCTGGGAATTCATGGGCCATGGCCTGGTGCAAAAACCCATGCACAGGGTCGAGGACCAACTTGCAGAGATACGGCAAACCATGGAAGCGATTCGCCAGTTCACCGGCAAGGCGCCGCGTGGCTGGGAAAGCCCGGGCCTTACCGAAACAGCGGAAACGGCAGACTTGCTGGCCGAAGCCGGCATTGAGTATGTGGCGGACTGGGTGCTCGATGACCAGCCGGTGCCGATTCGTACACGTAGCGGCAGCCTGGTATCGGTGCCCTACACGGTGGAGATCAACGACGTCGTGATGTCGGCCATCCAGCAGCAACCATCGGATGAAATCCTGCGCCGCGGCCGCGACCAGTTTGACCAGCTCTACAAGGAAGGCGCGACCATTCCGCGCGTCATGGCGATCTCGGTACATCCTTACCTGACCGGCGCACCACACCGCATCCGCTATCTGGCTGAGCTATATGACCACATCCGTAGCCATGACGGTGTGCTGATGTGTACCGGTGAAGAAATTCTCGATATCTATAAAAACCAGGCCTGAGTGTTGATCCGGCTTTTATCCATTGCAAATACATCACAGGCTAGTGCCCAAGATCATGAATAAAGCGCGCGTTTTCCTGGTGTCGACCGGCGGCACCATTACCATGACGTCGAATGCCGGCAGCGGTATTGCCCCTACCTTATCCGGTGAAGACCTGGTACGTGCCGTGCCGCAGTTGGCGCAGGCGGCGGAACTGGAAGTGCATTCCTTTTCGATGAAGCCAGGTGCTTCACTGACACTGCAGGATCTGGTCGATATCGCGGCCTTGCTGGATCAAAAGCTGGCGAGCGGATTTGCCGGTGCGGTAGTGGTGCAAGGCACCGATACGATAGAAGAGACAGCATTTGTGCTCGACCTGTTGGTACAGTCGGAACGACCGGTGATTGTGACCGGTGCAATGCGCGGTGCCACCGCCGCCGGTGCCGACGGCCCGGCCAATTTACTGGCCGCAGTGACGGTCGCCGCCGCGCCGGAAGCGGCGGGCTTGGGCAGCCTGGTGGTATTGAATGATGAAGTTCATGCCGCGCGCTTCGTGCAAAAAATGCATACCGCTTCCACCGCGGCATTTGCCTCGCCTGGCTTTGCCCCTTTGGGCCGCGTGGTGGAAGGCGCTTTCGAGCGTTACGCGACTTTGCCACGCACACCCCCGCTGCAACGTCCGTCTGCGTCGGATGATGTTGCGGTTGCCTTGATCAAGATTCCATTGGGAGATGACGGCCGCCTCTTCAAGGTATTGCCCGAGCTCGGTTATCGCGGTGCCGTGATTGAAGCGATGGGTGCCGGGCATTTGCCGGCCGGCCTGGCGGAAAAATTAGGTGTGCTGGCGAATGCGATGCCGGTGGTATTGGCAACGCGTGTTGCATCCGGCCCGGTCTTCACCCACACCTATGGCTTCCCCGGATCGGAAATGGATTTGCTGGCGCGCGGTGCCATTGCCGGTGGCAGCATCAGCAGCGTTAAAGCTTGTCATTTACTGCGCCTGCTGTTGGCGCAAGGCTTGAGCGGTAGTGCACTACGTGTCGCATACGCGGAACGCAGTAACAGCCGCCGGACCGCGAATGTTTAGAAGCGCAGCATCGTCCATAAAAAATGGAACAGAAATCTAGGGAGGAATTCGATATGGAAAAGAATAAAACCGCACTATGGATGTTTGTCGTCCTGCTTTTTTCGTATGTCATCAATGCAATGGATCGCCAACTGTTTTCGGTACTGGCATCCGATGTACGGGTGGCACTTGACCTGTCGGTACCGCAAGTGGGATTGGCGTCGACGGTCTTTACACTGGGCATGGGTGTCGCAGGTATTCCTACCGGTTACCTGCTGAGCCGGATGTCGCGCAAGAACGTGGTGCTGGTCGGTTTAATCATCTTTTCTGTCGCGACTTATCTGACGGCCTTGTCCACTGGCATGCCGGATCTCTTGTTCTATCGCTTCGTTTCCGGTCTCGGCGAAGCCATGCAATTGACGGCATTGCTGGCGATAGGAACCACCTACTTCTTTAACCATCGTGCGGTAGCAGCCAGTTCGCTGAACTTCACTTTTGGTATCGGTGCCATCATTGGGCCTAACCTCGGTGCAGCAATCCTGAACTCAACACATTGGCAAATGCCCTTCATGGTATTTGGCGCATCCGGCGCGCTTGCCCTAGTGCTTATCCTGATCTTTGTGAAGCCGTGGTTTACAGAAATCAAATCGGTTAAACAGGACGGTGCGGCAGAAGCAGCTGATGCAAATGCGGCTGACAGCGTGTGGTCACGCGTGCCGCTCACGCTGGCCCTGGCGACAGTATTTGCCGGCCTGGCGATTTATGGTTACCTGGGTTTGTATCCAACCTACTTGCGTGAGGCATTGGGCTTCACACCGAAGCAGGCCGGCTTTGCCGTCAGCTTCTATGGCCTTGGCGCGCTGCTCTCGTTGCTGGGCGGCTGGCTCGGTGATCGTTATAACTACCGTAAGCTCTTGTTCTTTTCCTTGGTGTTATCGGCGATTGCGGGTGGCTTGTTGTTCTCCGGCCTGGATAAATCGCTGACCTTGCATGTAATTTTCTCCTTTGTGTTTGGCGGTGCTATCAGCGGCATGGTGTATGCGAATTTGTCGGCGGGCATCATCAAGTCCGTCAAACGCGTGAATGCTTCGTACGCATCCGGTCTGTTCGTTGCCAGCCTGTACATCCCGGCAGCATTTGCCGGTTATTTGCTCGGACAATTGAAAGAATCAGTCGGATGGTCGATGGCGGGTATCTTGCAGGTATCCGGCTGCGCCCTGGTCGCTGCGGTGCTATCGATATTGGCGGGCGCTGGAGGAAAACAGCAGGCGTTGAAAAACTAAAGTACGTCGTAAAGTAGAAATAAAAAAGCGCGTCCTGAACAATAAGGCGCGCTTTTTCTTTGGTGTGGCCGAGTACTTCAGGCCAATGCTTCCTTGGCAGCTTCTTCCGGCGTCAAGCCATCATAGAACAGGTCGGTGAACCATTCGATCTGTTCTTCAATATGGTCTTGTGCTTCTGCGACGGTGGCACCGCCGGCAACCAGGAAGCCTTCAACTTCTATGCACCAGTTAATCAGTGCGAGTGTTTCCGGATCCAGTTCTTCTTTCTTGGCCATGATCTTGTCTTCCATTTATTCGGTGATGCTGACAGTGTCACATGGCAGCGCGGATAGTGGAAGCAGGATTTTTATAGCAAGGGCTTACAGCGATTCCAGGAAACGCAGCAAGGCGCTGCGGTCTTCAGTTGACATTGCGCGCACTGCTTCCTTCGAGAACTTGCCTTCACCACCATGCCACATGATGGCTTCGAGCAAAGTACGGGCGCGACCATCATGCAGGTAACCGGCGTCCGGATTGACCTTGTGTGTCAGGCCTATGCCCCACAGCGGCGGCGTGCGCCATTCCCTGCCGGTGGCAAGGTAATCACTGCGGCCATCGGCCAGGCCCGGGCCCATATCGTGTAGCAGCAAGTCCGTATACGGCCGTATCAATTGATTCGACAAGGCAGGCAAGGCAGCATCCGGGCGGGTGCGTAGTGGTGATGCATGACAGGCGATGCAGCGTGCTTGTACGAACAAGCGGCTACCCTGGATGACTTGTTTGTCATTCACGTCGCGTCGTGCCGGTACTGCCAGCATGCGTTGGTAAAACACCGTTGCATACAGTTCGGCGCGCGACAGCTCGGGTTCGCCACCGGATGGCGCGCGCTGGCAGGCAGTTTGTACTTTGGTGCAATTTTCATGCGGCAGCAATGGAGACGTAATACCGAGGTCACCGGAGAAAGCATTCGCGATTTGCTCGGTCAGCGTCGCGACATTCGCCTTCATGCCGAAACGCCCTATTGCTTCCTTCTGCGCCATCGCATCCCAGACCATATTCACGCGTCCGGTGATGCCATCCGGCTTGGCTTGTTTTGCCATTGCCAGTATGGTTTCGTCGCTCACTGCTTCCAGCAGGCCGAGCCCATAGACGACCGGGCCTACGCGTGGTGAGACCATGACATCCTCGCCGAGCGTGCCGTATGCCATTTCCTTGAAATGGATATTGGGTTTGCGCAGCGTGACCTTGCTGCCGTCGGCCAGTGTTTCGACGTGTTCGTCGTAGATCAGGAAGCCTATGCCTTCACCAGCTACTCCCGGCACGCCACGTTCATTCAATTGATCGCCGTACGCAGGATGTGGTTTCGGGCCACCATGCGGATTGCTGCCGGGTATGCTCAGGCGCAAGAGCATCGCTTGCATGCTGCCGTCAGGACCATCGGGTGCGCCGCCACGACCATTTTTTGCATGACAGGCAATGCAGGAAATGCGGTTGTATAGCGGGCCGAGTCCGGCCGCCCGGTCATTTGCCGGTGCGATGACCCACGATTGGCGGAACAGGCCGCGGCCTTGTATGAAGGCGGCCATATTGTCCGGATCCATGACCGGACTGGCTTGCGAATATGCCTCGCGGCTGTCGTCAAAGACAGTGGCGCTGCCACCGCTGAGTGCTTTGGTATCAACGCTGGCTGCACCGCTCAATAGCAAGGCTAGCGGCAATATGCCCAGATAGCCGATGAAACGCTTGAGTTTCACTGCGTGCTCGCCTGCTTACCGCTTGCGTTCAATACTTCCTGTGAGAGTTGTTCAGCACGTTCACGGTTTTGTCGGATGCGTGCAGTCCATTGCGCAGTAAGCGCATCATTGCGGTGGGCGTCCGTCGTTTCATCAAATGCGAAAACAAATTGTGGCGCGAGCGCGGTGGCTTCCGCTTCGCTCAACGGTATCGTATCGAGCAAGCCGCGCGCTTGTGCAGCCTTGGCCTTGAGTTCGGCATTGTTTGCAGCACGCTCTGCCCGCATGACTTTATCGTTGGCCTGGCGCAGGCGCGCATGTTCATTGCTGATCAACACGTCAAACAAGGTGTTGTTGAAGCCCTGGCGCGCCAATGCACGCTCTGTATCAAAGATGAATGGCATCGCTTTGGCCGCTTCGAATGGATCGAAGTAACCGGCTGGCTTACTCGCATACACGGCAGGGCGAACCGGCAGTTTACGGATGTCATGATGGAACAGGATTTTCTGCCCTTCATCCGACAATACGAAAGTGGCAAAGGCACGAGCGGCTGTCGGATTCGGTGCCCCCTTCATGATGCCTACATGTGCCGGTGAATAACCGGTAATGCCGGGATAGATAAATTCGAGCGGCGCGCCATTGGCAATCGCCGACTTGATAAAGAAGTCGATAGACACGCCGACACTGGCCTGGCCGTTACGGACATCATCGGAAATATTTGCGCCGCCCTGACCCAGCAGGCGCGCATTGCTGCCTATGGATTGCAGCAAGGCCCAGCCTTTATCCCAGCCATATCCTTGCAGGATGATGTCTATGAGGATCGGTGCGAAGCCGACTTTGCCGGGAACCGGGAAAACGATTTCATCTTTCCACTCAGGGCCGGTCAAGTCTGTCCATTGTTTTGGTTGCGGCAATTTTTTATCTTGCAGGCGTTGCGGATTGATCGCAAAGCCATAGCCCGCGATTTCAGACGCGAGATAGAAACCGGCAGGATCGGAGATCGGGAAGCCGCCGACTTTGGCAGGCAGGCCCTTCATATCCAGATCGGGACGGCGGAATGCACCCTCTTTGGCGAGGATTTGGAAATTACGTTGTGCCGGTGTCCAGTAGACATCGACATCACCTTGATTCGGTTTGCGCAAGTAAGACAGCGCATCACCGGAACGACGCCAGAGAATTTCGACGCGGGTGCCGGGATGCGCTTTTTCAAAAGCAGCTTCGAAACGCGCCACCACTTCTTCCGGATAACTGGTCATGACCACGACCTTGCCGGCGGGTTTATCTGCCGCCACAGCGATGACAGATGCAAAGCTGAAGATCGCAGCAGCGAACAGCTTACGGAGAGAAAGTGATGTGCGTAGCATAGCGAAACTCTTAGAAACGGTAGTTCATGTTAGCGAAGAAATTGCGGCCTTCTTCATAATAGCCTTCGGAATACGCATAGTTGCGATCCAGCAAATTGTTGACCCCTGCTTCCAGTGTCACGTCCTTTTGCAAGGTGTAGCTGAGTTTTGCATTCACCATGCTGAAGCCGTTTGCAATACGTGTACCGGTGTCATTGCTGTAACGTTTGGAATTGTATTCCGCACTGCCGATCACATTCATACTAGGAGTTGCCGCCCATTTCGCATAGGTGAACAGTTTGTGCGCCGGCGCATCCGTCAGGTACTTCGAGTCGGATTTGTTTTTCCGGTCGAGGTAGGTGTAATTGCCACCCAGTTCCAGCGTATTCGTTACTGCCGCGGTCAGGCCGAGTTCGATACCCTTGCTTGCAACCTTGCCGATGTTTTGCATTTGATTACAGGCTTTTCCAGCATTCTTGCTATCCGGGCAGACAGTACCCGCCACGATATTCGATTGCATCATGTCGGTGATGTCGCTATAGAAAATGGCAGCATCGACCCGTACTTTCGAGTTCAGCTTTTCCGAAATGCCCAACTGATAGTTGATCGCACGTTCGACGCTCAGATCCGGATTCGGGATGGCGGTACCTAGGCCACCCGAGTAACGTTGCTTGATCGTCGGGAAGCGCGATTTGCGTGCGATGGTGAAGTAGGCATTGCCGGTTTCCGAGGTGTGATAAATCAAACCTGCCTGTGGATTGAAGGCGGACGAATCCTTGACCGGGAATTCATACAGGCCGCGTGCCTTGTCCCATTTTTGCGCGATCTCTTCCTTGCGCTTGTCGTAGCTGGCACCCACGATCAGATCCAGCTTGTTCGTGAGCTTATGCGTATCTTCAATGCCGATCGAAGTGGTGCGGTCTTCCGAGCGTTGTTCAGGTTCACCCAGGTTATGTTCCTTGTGGAAGTCCTTCTTCACATGCAGCGAGACCTTCAGGGTATTCACATCCGATATTTTGGTGCCGAGTTCCACACTACCGCCATAGGTATGGTCGTCATAGAAGCTGCGGAACGCGTAGCCTTTTGACACTCCGGTATACGTTGCATCGTCATAGGAGGTCAGGCGATTGGTGAATTTGTCGTAGTACAAACGGGTTTTGATGTACGAGTCCTGGCCGATTGCCGTATTCGAGATGAAATACAAACTCTCTTTATCCCATGCCGGCCATTGCCAGTAGCGGGCGGTATCAACCTTGCCTGCATAAGGCGGGCTGCCCTTTTCACCTTTTTGATTGATGTAGTTCAGTGCGTATTCATCAGTCGCATTCGGGGTCAGGCCCACTTTGAGGTTGAGCTTTTTATCTGTACTGTACGAGTTGCGTCGTTCGCGATCCGCCTGCTCAGGCACAGGGCGGAAATCGCGTGACAGCGTATATGCGTCGCGGTCGAGATAGGACAAGCCCAATTGCGCGTACCACAAGCCCTGATTGGTTCCGAGATTGATATTGGTGCTCTTGCCATTGCTGTTGAAACTATCATTGCTGCGGATGCCGACGCCGACATTACCTTCGAATGCTTTTACCGGGCGGCGTGTTACCAGGTTGATCGCGCCGCCAATGGTGTTGGAGCCGTACAGTACCGAGCTGAAACCTTTGGCTACTTCTATGGTGGAGAGGTCGTAAGTCGTGAAGCGCGACATATCGACGTTGCCGTCATAAGGAACGTAGATTGGAATGCCATCGATGAACACCGGTACCTGGCGGCTATCGAAGCCGCGTACGGTCACCATGCGTTCATTGCGCTGCCCGCCGCCTGTCGTGGTAACGCCCGGCAGCAGGTCGAGTGCATCGACCAGGGTGTCGCGATTGAAGTCATCCAGATCTTCGCGGGTGACGGAGCCGCCACCTACGGCTGGAGCCCTGGCGCCGGAGCCGGCCACATTGATTTCACCGAGCTTGAATACATTGGATTCGTTGGCCGGTTCTGCAGCGAAGCTGCTACCGAAAGCCAGCAGCAAGGACGCTGCAATGGTGGTGCGAGACAACGGGTATTTCATCTTACTCCCTCTACTATTTTATGGCCTCTCTGGCTGCTACGTTGTAGCCGATCAGGAATAACGACCTTTTTAAAAAGCGAGAGTATATACGTTATGTATTTAAACGACATAATGTTTTAACGCGGAATTAACAGGATTTGATGCCTGCTTGCCACGATTTGCGTGCTGCTATGGCAGGTATAAGAAGAGCCCTGCTGCTTGAAGTGCCGGGTCAAATTGTCGCTATGCCTGGCCAAATTGTCCCGCCTGTAAATTTATGTGCATTCGCAACAAACCTTAAGAATCAAGAGCTTGTACTGACTCCCCCATCTGGCATGTCGATTGCCTATAGATCCCGGCCTGGTGAAGAAGCTTCACCGCAGACGATGCATGAGCGCCGTCAAAAACGCCTCGCAACACAGCGATGTTGTGAACAAGATCAAATGAGGAGATTTACATGCTCGATTTTTTTTCAAAAGATAAAAGTGTCGCCGGTCCCGGCTTCAATCGTTGGATGGTGCCGCCGGCTGCATTGGCAGTTCATCTATGTATCGGACAGGCCTACGCCTTCAGCGTATTCAATGGCCCCTTATCCAAACTGATAGGTATTGATAGTCCGGCACCGGACGACTGGAAGTTGACTACATTGGGTTGGATCTTCAGCCTCGCGATTGTTTTCCTCGGCCTGGCCGCTGCCTTCGGTGGCAAATGGCTGGAAAAAGTTGGCCCGCGCCTGACCATGTTTGTTGCCGCTTGCTGCTTTGGCGGCGGCTTCCTGATTTCAGCCATCGGTGTGTCCCTGCACCAGATCTGGCTGGTGTACCTGGGTTATGGCGTGATCGGCGGTATCGGACTGGGCCTCGGTTATGTTTCGCCGGTCTCAACGCTGATCAAATGGTTCCCTGATCGCCGCGGCATGGCGACCGGTATGGCGATCATGGGTTTTGGTGGCGGCGCGATGATAGGTGCCCCGCTGTCGGTTTACCTGATGGAGCACTTCAAGACCGCGACCTCGGTCGGTGTAACTGAGACCTTTGTCGTGATGGGCGTGCTTTACTTCATCTCGATGTCGATAGGCGCGATGGCGATCCGTATTCCCCCACCTGACTGGAAACCTGCAGGCTGGGTGCCGCCCGTCGTTGAAAACAAGATGATCACCAAACATCATGTAGACATCGATCAGGCGATGAAGACACCGCAGTTTTACTTGCTGTGGCTGGTCCTGTGCCTGAACGTGACGGCCGGTATCGGCGTATTGGGCCAGGCCTCGGTGATGATCCAGGAAACCTTCAAGGACACCGTGTCGGTGGCTGCCGCGGCCGGTTTTGTCGGCTTGCTCAGCGTCTTCAATATGGGTGGCCGTTTCTTTTGGTCTTCCGCTTCCGACTACCTTGGCCGCAAGCGCACCTACTTCATCTTCTTTATCGTCGGCATCATCCTGTATTCGTGCATCCCATACACCGGTCATAGCGGTAGCGTGGCGTTGTTCGTGATTTTCTACGGCATCATCGTCAGCATGTATGGTGGTGGCTTTTCGACTGTGCCGGTCTATCTGGCCGACCTGTTCGGCACCAAGTTCGTCGGCGCCATCCATGGTCGCTTGCTGACCGCATGGTCGGCGGCAGGCGTACTGGGGCCGGTGCTGGTTAATTACATCCGCCAGTACCAGATCGACCAGGGCGTGGCCAAAGGTGACGCCTATGCGGTCACCATGTACATCATGGCCGGCCTGCTGCTGGTTGGTTTTGTCTGCAATATGCTGATCAAGCCGGTTGATGCCAAACATTACATGCGTGATGACATGGCTAAAGCGAATAAGCCTGTGCATGGCGGCAATGCACAATCCACAGCCGCAGCTTAATGATCCGGAGAAATATATGAATGCAAATACTTCTGTTAGTGGCAAACAAACCAGCCCGGTGCTGATCGCCCTGTTCTGGGCTTACGTTACCATCCCGTTGATATGGGGCGTGTGGTCCACCTTGCAAAAGGCGATGGCGCTATTCCATTAAGCCCGCCTGGATGGAAGCAAGGCGAGGTACTTCGCAGTACCTCGCTTTTTTTGTATCCGGCCTACATAACGACCTTTGCCTTGTATCCGTGTCGGGTGGGCGCATACTGCAGAATGGGCAAATATGGGTTATAAGAAAAAGATATCCATAGTTCGTGGTTTATCCCGCATAGAAATCAATATGAGCGCTGTAACTCCTGTTAACAACCCGGAAGAACCCTTCGTCGAAGCATTTGGCGGCTGGCAAGAACGCTCCATCCTGATCGTGGACGATGAGCCCGGCATGCGCAGCTTTTTGCAACGCACGCTGGTGGGCCGTTGCAGTCGCGTCGAAGCAGTGGACTCGGTGGAGGCCGCCAATGTTCTATTGGGGCAGCAGCATTTCGACCTGATCATTCTGGATAACTCCCTGCCCGGCAAATCAGGCGTTGACTGGTTGCAGGAGATACGCGAACTCGGCTTGCATAATGACGTGGTCCTGATCACGGCCTTTGCCGATCTGGAAACAGCGATCCGTGCCTTACGCGCCGGTGCTGCCGATTTCCTGCTCAAGCCGTTCCGCGTCAACCAGATACTGAGTGCGATAGGCCGTTGCTTTGACCGCGCCCACTTGCGACGTGAAAACTTCATCCTGCGCCGTGAACTGGATTCGCATATCGACCTGGCCGGCGTGGAAGGATTGGTCGGAGCTTCTGCGGCACTGGAGCCGATACGGGAAGCGATCAAGCGCCTCGCTACCGTACCGAGTACGGTATTGATTACCGGTGAGTCCGGTACCGGCAAGGAAATCGCCGCGCGGGCGATGCATAAACTCAGCAATCGCTCGCACAACCATTTCGTTCCGATCAATTGCGGCGCGGTGGCACCAGACATCATCGAAAGTGAATTATTCGGCCATATCAAGGGCGCTTTCAGCGGCGCGGCATCATCGCGCGAAGGCCTGTTCTTTTATGCACAGGGTGGCACCCTCTTCCTTGATGAAGTCGCCGAACTGCCGCTGGCGATGCAAGTCAAACTGCTGCGCGTACTGGAAGAAAAAAGAATCCGCCCGGTCGGTGCCGAACGTGAAATACCGGTCGATGTGCGTGTCATTGCGGCGACCAATCGCAATGTGGAAGAGGCGGTGCAGGAAGGTCGCTTCCGGCAGGATCTTTATTACCGGCTGAATGTAGTGCAACTGCATATGCCGCCCTTGCGTGAACGTACGGAAGACATCCCGGCACTGGCAGAATACTTCGTGCGGCAACTGGCCCAGCAACTGGGCGTGCCGGCGAAGAAGCCGGACAGCGCGCTCTTCGCATCACTCGCCGGATATAGTTGGCCAGGTAATGTACGCGAATTGCGCAACCTGATAGAACGCTGGCTGATACTCGGCAATATCTCCGACGTCACAGCTGCAAACAATACGGGCAGCACGACCACGAATGGTGATGTCACGCTGGAAGCCGTCGAGAAACAACACATCCTGAAGATACTGGCCGAAGTCGGCGGCAACAAGACGGAGGCCGGGCGTCGTCTCGGTATTTCACGCAAGACCCTCGAGCGTAAATGCGCCGAGTGGGGCGTATAGAAACGGCTGATAGTGCGACGCCTGATGCTATGGCTTGCGAGCCGTCATTTCCTCGGCAATCTGTCGGTGCGTACCAAGCTGCTATTGGTGGCGCTGGTACCTTTGCTGACGGCGCTGCCCATCCTGTTTTCGCTGATCTTTTACTGGGGCATAGGTTATTACGACCGCCTGCTCACCTTCAAGGTCAGCAGCGACCTGGCAGTCGCACATGAATACTTTATCCACGTACGTGAACGCATAGGCCTGGATGTATCCAGCCTCGGTGATTCCTATCGCTTCGTCACTACAGTGCGTGATGACAATCACGCGAACCTGCAGCGCATGCTGGCGGATAAACAAAAAGCGCTGGATCTCGACTTCCTGAACTTCCTCGATCCGGAGGGACGTGCCATTGTTTCGTCGAATGGCAAACCGGCCGACCTGATTGCGGAGAGTTGGCCGGTGGTATTCAGTGCATTGCAGGGTGAGAAAGCAACCGAGATCGATATTTACTCGGAAGAGCAATTGCGCCAGCTCAGCGACAAGGCGGCGCAACAGGCGTATCTGGAATTGCTTAGTACCTCGAATGCGGCACCGACCAAAAAAACCGCAGAAAAAAGCGGCATGGTGATCCACTCGGCGACCCCGGTGTATGACGACGACGGAAAATTGCTGGGTGTGCTGGAGGGTGGCATGCTGCTGAACCAGAACCTCGGTTTCGTCGATACCATCAATAGCCTGGTCTATGCCGAAGGCTCCCTGCCGGAAGGCAGCGCCGGTACCGCAACCCTGTTTATCGATGATGTGCGTATCGCGACCAATGTACGATTGTTTGGCAACAAGCGTGCATTGGGAACCCGTGCATCCCAAATCGTGCGCGACCATGTACTCAACGATGGCAAGACCTGGCTGGATCGTGCTTTCGTCGTGCATGATTGGTATATCTCCGCCTACGAGCCGATCAGCGACAGCTTCGGCAAGCGCGTCGGCATGCTCTACGTCGGTTATCTGGAAGAGCCCTTCCGCAAGGCCAAGGAAACCGCCATCATCTTGCTGGCACTCCTGTTCACGGCGATAGGCATAGGCGGCGCATTCTTCTCTTTACGTGTGGCGCGCAATATCTATGGGCCGCTGAAGAGTATGAACCAAACCATGACCGCAGTCGAATTGGGCGATATGCATGCGCGTACCGGTGTGCAGGCACGTGACGAACTGGGTAATCTGTCGCGCCACCTGGATGACCTTCTGGAGACGGTGCAACAACAAAATGCCGAGTTGAAGAGCTGGGGTAATGAACTCGATCGCAAGGTGGTGGAACGTACCGCCGAACTGGAGCAAACCAATAAACTGCTGGTGCAGGCACAACAGCAATTGGTGCTGGCGGAAAAACTGGCAGCGATTGGTGAAATCACGGCCGGCGTTGCCCATGAAATCAATAATCCGGTCGCTGTCCTGCAAGGAAACCTGGATGTATTGCGTGACACCCTCGGCGCGGCGGCGAAGCCGGTACAGGGTGAGTTGCAATTGATGGACCAGCAGATTTATCGTATCAACACTATCGTCACCAAGCTGCTGCAATTCGCGAGTCCGGGTGAATTCGCCGGTTACGTTGAAACGGTCGTTATCGATGAAATCGTTGCAGATTCATTGGTGCTGGTCCGGCATTTGTTGAATCAAAGCCGTATCGCTGTCGTGCATAAAAAAGAGGCGACACTGCCGGTGTCCATCAACCGTGGCGAATTGCAGCAAGTCCTCATCAATCTATTTACCAATGCCATCCATGCAATGAAGGATGGCGGCAGCCTGACTATCAGCACTAGCGACTGGCAGGAGGCGGATGGCAAGCGCGGCGTGGCGATAAGTGTGGCCGATACCGGCAGCGGCATCCGGAAAGAAGATATCGCGCATATCTTCGATGCTTTCTTCACGACCAAGCGCCAGGGCGGTACCGGCCTGGGCTTGTCCATCAGCTATACGCTGGTAGCGCGGTATGGCGGCACCATCACGGTCAGGAGCGAAGAAGGTGCCGGCACTGAATTCACGGTTCGTTTGCTCGCATGAAAAACGGATAGCTTAAAAAACAAAACCCGCCGGAACATGGCGGGTTTTGTTTTTCATCAGTGCAAACTTACTTTTTTTCGCTGGCACTAGGTGCGGTGGAATGATTGTTTGCCTGTCCGGATAAAGGCATCGCAGATGATTCCTGCTCCTTGCTAAGCTCCTTTGGCGTTGCCTGCGTAGATCCGCTGGCATCGCCACTGCCGGTCGTGGCACCAGGTGCCGCTGCGGGCGTGCTGGCTTCGGAGGGCGGCATCGCGCTGACCGGTGCAGCAACCGAGCCGCTGCTATCGAGTTTGGGAGTCGGCGGCGTTTCTGCTTTCTTGCAACCGATTAATAGCAGCGCCAGAAATGCGGAAACCAGAATGGAACGGGAGAACGACATGTGACCTCCTTCAGTGGGTTGGTCGTCCCATTGTAGTGGGCGGAATACAGAAGGAAAGATCTATTTGCGGATAATAAGAAAATTGATCCGGATAGCGGGGATTTTGTAAAAATTACAGGGTATGGCATCCCTGCCTGTTTGCGTAGCCGGTGACAGCTGTCATTCCTTGCGACTAAACCGGAATGACAGCTGTCACTGGTTCAGGCCTCTACGTCCCGCCCTGCCTCGGCAATCGCAGCACGAGCGCTTTCGGCAGATTCCAGCCCGTTGAAAAACAGATTCAGTACCACGGCCGATATCGCGGTCAGCAAGATGCTGCTTTCCAGCAGCGGGGCCAGCTCCTTCGGTAATTGCGCAAAGAATTTCGGCGAGACAACCGGGATCATGCCGATACCGATACTGATCGCGACGATGTAGAGATTGCGCATATTGCCGCGGAAATCCACCCGGGTCAGCACCTTGATGCCGCTCGCTGCAACCATACCAAACATTACGATGCCTGCGCCGCCGAGGACAAAAGTTGGAACCGAGGCGACGATGACCGCCAGCTTTGGTACCAGGCCGAGCGTAATCAGAATAAAGCCGGCGGTGACGCACACCCAGCGACTCTTGACGTTGGTGACACTGACGAGTCCGACGTTTTGCGCATAAGAGGTATAGGGGAAGGTGTTGAATACGCCACCTAATACAGTACCTATGCCATCGGCGCGGAAGCCGCGCACCAGGTCCGGTTCGGTGACCGGGCGCCCGACAATTTCGCCGACCGCCAAAAACATTCCGGTCGATTCGATGAAGGTCACAATCATGACAATGCACATCGCTGCGACGGCCCAGAAGCTGAAGGTCGGCATACCAAAATGGAAAGGCGTCGTTACACCAATCCAGGGTGTGACCGTCAGCTCATCGAGGGAAATCTGGCCGAGGAAGAAAGACAGGATGAAGCCAAATAACAAACCGAGCAGAATCGCAATATTGGCGATGAAGCCGCGTCCATAGCGCACCAGTAGCAGGATGCAAACCAACACCGCTGCTGCCACGCTGAGGTATAGCGGAGCGCCGAATTGCGGATTGCCATAACCACCGCCGGCCCATGCCACTGCGACTCCCATCAGGGACAAACCGACTGCCAGGATCTCGGTGCCAGTCACGATCGGTGGGAACAAGCGCAACATTTTTCCTATGACGGGTGCGATCAACAGACCGAACAGGCCGGCTGCGATGGTGGCACCATAGATGCCCAGCAGGCCGACATTGGGATCCGATCCTATCGCAATCATCGGGCCGATTGCGGTGAAGGTGACGCCCATCATGATAGGCAAGCGTATGCCGACTCCTTTCCATCCAATAGTCTGGATCAGGGTGACCAAACCGCATGCGAGCAAGTCGGCGTTGATCAGGAAGGCAATTTGTTCCTTGGGTAATTTAAGTGCCGCGCCAATGATAAGCGGGATGGAAATTGCACCGGCATACATCACCAGCACATGTTGCAGGCCGAGGGCCAGCAAGGTGCCTAGTGGTAACCGTTCATCGACCAAATTTTTTGTATTCATCTTTGTCTCCTATCGGTCTGATGACCGATTTGTTTTTTTTGAGATACTCACGGGTCTTCTTATGTTTTCAAGCTGTATTGCAAACGATGTATACCCTCCCCTTTCTGCCAGATACTGTTTGTCGTCCTGATGACGGACGTCACATCAACAGACCTTGCAACAGACATCCTGGATTTATTGACAGGTTTCTTCCGCAAGTGAGGCCGGCTCGAAGGAAGCTGAGGTTGGAAAAATCCCCGACATGACGGTGAATCCGGGGATGCGTTTGACACGGTCCAGCCAGCGTCGTACCGCCGGGTAGTCGAGTAGTGAAACGCCGGCTTCATCCGACAATGCGATATACGGGAAGCAGGCAAGATCCGCGATGGTGGGTGCGGCGGCCGGACATAGCCATTGATGTCCATTTTGTTCCGCCGCCCACAGGTGTTCGTCCAGTATGCGCAGTAGTTCGTGCGCGCGGGCACGGCATTGCTCTGCATTGAAATCGTAAAAAAACAAATCATGCAAACGTGCAGCGGAAATCGAGCCGGTCAAACCATCGGCAAACGCGAGCCACATATTTGCCTGGCCGAGGATGGCGGGCGCATGTGTCGGATACCAGGTCAAACTGGTGTCGTATTTGTTCGCCAGGTAAACCAGGATGGCCTGGGCATCGCGCAACACGAAATCATCATCGCGCAATACCGGCAACTGGCCGAGTGGATTGATGCGCAGGAAGGCCGGTGATTTATGTTCCCTGGACGGGAAAAATTCCACTGTCTCTATCGTGTACGGTAGCTTCAGGATGGAAAGGAGCATCCGCACCTTGTAGCAATTCCCCGAGAGTTCATAGTCATAAAGCGTGATCATCATTCGTCCTTATAAATCCAGTTCGAGTTCTTCCGAGATGGCGCGTGACACGCAAGCCATCATGCAGGTATTCGCTGCTTTTTCCTGCGGTGTGAGATAGCTGTCCCGATGTTCCGGCACACCGCTGCTGACGCGTGTCAGGCAGGAGCCGCATATGCCTTGCTCGCAGGAAGCTTCGACCGGAATGCCATTACGTTTGAGTGCAGCCAGCAAAGTTTCACCGCGCGGTACGGTGATGGTTTGGCCGTTGCGTTTGAGTTTTACGGTGAAAGGCTTGCCATCACCGAAGTCTTTATCGTTGCGGAAAATTTCGAAACGCACATCAGCGTCCGGCATGCCGGCTGCCTGGGTACAGGCACGTATTGTGGTCAGCATGGGACCGGGGCCACATGCGTAGACGATTTGTGGCTGTGAAGATTGCGTCAGCACCTGGTCGAGGATGCTTTTTGTTTCTTGTGGTGTGCATGCGGCATGCAATACCAGTTTGTCCTGGAAGGCTGCCATACGACTGGCAAAAGACACATGCTCGTCACTGCGCACAAAATAATGCAGGCGGAAATCCTTGCCTGCGGCATGCAGGGCTTGCGCCATCGAAACCAGCGGCGTGATGCCGATGCCGCCGGCAATCAATACCGGATACTTCGGCGTATCGAGCAGAGGAAAGGTATTCCGTGTAGGAACGAATTCCAGATGCGTACCAGGCAACGCACTCGCATGCATGGACGCCGAACCACCACGTGAGTCAGGTTCGAGTTTGACGCCTATGGTCAGGGTCGCCCTTTCAGTCGGGGCATTGACGATCGAATACTGGCGCACCAGTCCGGAAGGTGTGCGTAGATTGATATGGGCACCGGCTTGCATGGGCGGCAGCTTGCCGGAGATCGAGCGCAGTTCAAAGGCCATCACGCCGTCGGATTCTTTCCATCTGCGTAGCACTTCGCAAATGATGGATGCGCTTCCAGCCTGTTTGTTGGGTACGATGAAGCGTATGGGCTTCAATTGATCCGTTTGTTCGGTAACTGTTGGCGAACATTCTGCTGCGAGAGTCCGGCGGAGGTCTTCCAGCAGGAAGGCATGATGCTGTCGTACGACTTCGCTGGCAGATGCATCGCCGCTTACGGCAGCGTGGACCAGGGTTTTACCGGCGCTGGCGGGCAGCAGGTTGAATTGCACATCAACGGGTCCGGATTCTCCGAGCACGCTGATCCTGAGTGAGTAAGAAGACAGGTGGCTGACTTCGGCGCTATTGGTCGGCACACTTGTTTCTGCTGCCTTGGGCGAGTATCGATAATGTTCAAGTGCGGCCCGGACCCGCTCCAGCGGGCCCTGCATGGCGACGCTCCGCAGCACGATTGCCTGCTTCGAAGGGCTTGCTGAAAACTGTGGCTCTGTTGTGTCCGGATCGAATGCGGCCCAGACAAAGCCATTTCTTTCGCTCACAGGCAATGTCAGCACGCAGGCTTTGCTGGGTTCGCTATCGTCCCGATGCGCCGGCACGAAGGAGCAGCCACCATCGCCACTTTCAAAGGACCAGCCGTGATATCGACATTGCAGATCGGTGCCGGTGTTGGTGCCCAGCGTCAGGCGCAAGCCACGATGCGGACAGCGGTTTTCCCACACGTTGACGGCACCGGTATCGTCGCGCCATAGCGCCAGTTCATAGCCGAATAACTGCGCATGCGCGACATGGCGGTACGGTAATTCTGTACTGCGGACCAGCGGGAACCAGCTGCGTGTATCTATATTGTTCATGTATATCCTCGACGATGGATTCAGTGGGCGGATGCACTGTATGTGCCGTAGCGCACATGACTGTCGCGCAGCATGCGCCGGTAAGCGGAGGACATCTTGTCTGCGCGCACCGGGTTTTCCTGAAGCGCATCAAGCGGCAGGCGTCGTGGCACCTGGTTCACCAGGATCATCAGGTCCTGGCCAAAAATCGTTTGCTGGAAATGGCGTAGTTGTTCATCCGAGCTGATGTCGTCGATATAGACCATGACGGTATGGGCGATGCACCAGTCCTCATTGACCGGCTGGATGAACAGGCATAAGGCATCCAGGCGTTCCGGCGACGAGTGGCTGTTTTTGTACAGGATCGCGATATAGGGGCGGGCTACCCGGTAGATATAGAGGGTTTCGATACTCCCTTGGGCAATAGCGGAACCTTTGGGTTGTACGAAGCGGCAATTGGTAGCAAGGATTTCACCCGTCGCTGCATCGACGCTGACGTCATAAGGCAGGACCTCGGTTTGCGGTTCCGCACCCAGGATGTCGGTATGGACAAAGGGGAAGTGCGACATGTCGAGGAAGTTTTCCACCGCACGCAAACCGGACACATTGAGGCGTATCGAACCGGCACTGACGACACGACGATCAGCTTCGGCAAATTCCGGTAGGGGGAAGAAGTCGGGAGCAGTTGTTGTTAATGCAACCCATATCGTTGCATAGCGCTCGGTGATGTTGCAGGTGCCGCCATCAGCGCGGCTCACTTCATAAAGCGCGCCGCGCTTGCAGTATGTGATGGCCACACCGAGCAATTGCGTGTCATACGACAGGTTTTCCCGGATATCGCTGACGACCGCGACCGGGTGCCAATCGCTCCAAACCGGATCCTTTGCATCCATATTGCGTCTCCTTTGTCTTTTAGTTTTATAAACTGGTATACCAAAATATAGATCAAAGAAACCAAATGTGTAAAGAGGGAGTGTGGTGAATTTGTCCGGGCAATCGGAAAACAACGGGAATAAAGGGCGGGCACGGCAGTGTGAACACAGCTACCGGAGAAGGAAGGTGATTGAATTTATTGGCTTTACAAGTGAGCAAGTGCTTACATGCAGCACCTTAGGGTGAACCGAATTGCTGGTTGGGGATAGTTTGAGGGCGCTGGGCCGGTATGCTGCCTATAGCTGCAAGGCAGCGCGCAGATCAATATCCGGCGCGGAGCCTATCTCGAAGCGATAACCTTTTATCACCAGATTATTGTGGGATGCCAGCAATTGTTTGGCGCGGAAGCTGTCACGTGTTTCCAGTGAATCGACGAGTGCAATATGCTCACCGCGCAAATGACAGTAATCGAAATCGACCTTGTACAAAGCGGTAATCAAGGCTTCTTTCCGGCGCAGTCGCGCATGCATATTATTCAGCGGTTCGTTTGCCAGGCAACTGATGAGTAGCGTGTGAAAGCCGCGTCCCAATTTGTCGGCAAGGTCGTGATCCTCGGCCTTGAAGGCGGCATGTTCCTTGGCGGTGTGTTCGCGCAGCATGGCAATTTGTTCTGGTGTAATCGTCTGCATCAGGATGTCGACGACGCCGCTTTCGACCACATGCAGTATTTGATACAGGTCGAACGCTTCCTGGAATGACGGATGTGCAACCTGGGACGCCCGTTTCGGTGAAATCGTAATCAGCTCTTCCTGTGACAATCGTATCAATGCCTGCCGGATCACGGTTCTGCTGACGCCAAATATCTCGGCAAGCTCGCGTTCATTGAGCTTGGTTCCCGGCGGCAGGCGTCGTTCGTATATAGCTCCAGAGATGGTTTGTACAATTGTTTGAGTCAGCATAGCTGAATGAATCCTAAATCCAGACCGAGAAAACACTTCCATCGCTAAACGCCAAAGCACTGAGCTTGTGCATGCTTGCAGACAATGGGCTTCAAAAATGTGATTTGGATTATAACGTTAATGGACAGCGGCTTCGCATGCGCTGCGATGTACCGGTTTGCCTTCTTTGTCGACAGTTGTTGTAATCGCCACATGCCGGGACTTTGATTGTCGTGCCGGATGGTGGCCGACCTGATTTTCCGATTCACGCTATGCTGTCTATCTTTCATCCGCCAAGCGCATTTCCTTGCGCTAACGGATCGCATCCATTTGCCGGTAGATAGTTGTTATGAAATCCCTGAAAAATATTCCTTTATCCGTTCTTGACCTGTCCCCTATCCTGGTTGACGGCACGCCTGCCGACGCGTTCCATCGTTCGCTCGACTTGGCCCAGCATGTAGAAAAGCGTGGTTACAACCGCTACTGGCTGGCCGAACACCACAGCATGCCCGGCATTGCGAGTGCCGCGACTTCTGTGGTGATTGGCTATGTGGCCGGTGGCACCTCGACGATACGTGTCGGTTCCGGCGGCATCATGTTGCCGAATCATGCGCCGCTGGTAATCGCCGAGCAATTCGGTACCCTTGCTTCCTTGTACCCGGGCCGGATTGATCTCGGCCTCGGGCGTGCACCGGGTTCGAACCAGGCGACGGCACGTGCATTGCGCCGGGAGATCAGTGACGACGGTAGTGAATTCCCGCGCCAATTGAATGAGTTGCGTGCCTTCCTGCAGCCATCGAATGAAAGCGCTGCCGTGCAAGCGGTACCGGGTGCAGGGATCGATATCCCGATCTGGTTGCTGGGTTCCAGCAGTTATAGCGCGCAACTGGCGGGCCACCTCGGTTTGCCGTTTGCATTTGCCGGTCAGTTTTCACCTGATTACATGCTGAACGCCTTGCATTTGTATCGCCAGACTTTCCGCCCATCGGAAACGCTGGATGCGCCGTATGCGATGGTCGGTGTGAATGTGTTTGCGGCAGAAACGGAAGAAGAAGCGCAACGTCTAGCCACCTCGCAACAGCAAATGCACCTGAGCCTGGTACGCGGTACGCCGGGCAAACTGCCGCCACCTATCGAGAATATGGATGATGCGTGGTTGCCGCATGAACGTATTTCGGTGGAGTCGATGCTGCGTGCTTCCATCATTGGTGACGCCGCCATCGTGAAAGAAAAACTGGAAGCCTTCCTCGAAACCACGCAAGCCGATGAAATCATCATCAACAGCATGATTTTCGATCATGCCAAGCGTGTGCGTTCGTATGAAATCGTCGCAGATGTATGGCAGGGCTGATTTAATTTAATCCGTCGTTACCCAGAGGCATTTCATGTTGGATCTATCCTTATACAACACGGAAGAAATTACCCGGCTGCTCGCCGTACAGCAAACCGATACCGATAGATTCATCGGTCAAAGTCATTTCATGGGTAGCCCGAACGTATTCGGCGGCCAGGCTTTGGGACAATCGCTCTACGCCGCCTGCAGCACCGTGCCGCAGCGGCGCCCGCATTCGATGCACGCCTTGTTTATCCTGCCGGGCAATCATCAATTACCAATTGAATACGAAGTCGAACGCGTGCGTGATGGCGGTACCTTCAGTACGCGGCGTGTGGTCGCGACGCAGGAAGGTCGACGCATCTTTGTGATGTCCGCTTCCTTCCAGTCGGAAGAAGAAGGCCTGTCGCATCAAAAGGCTGCTCCGGTGATGACTGATCCGGACACGCTGCCGTCCAGCGTGAAGCTGTGGCAGCAACGCGGGATCGCGAGTGGTCGCGCTTTTCATCCGGCACCGGTGGATTTTCGCGCGAATGTGGCGGATGATATTTTCGGTGGTGAACGCGCTTCGGCGGTGCGCCAGGTGTGGGCGCGTGCGCCTATGCAGTTGCCGGATGATCCGCTGGTGCACGAAAGCCTGTTTGCTTATGTATCCGATTACGGTTTGCTCTGGACTGCCTTGCAACCGCATGGCATCAAGATGAGTGATCCGCGCCTGCAAATCGCCAGCCTTGATCATACGATCTGGTTCCACCGCCCACTCCGTATGGATGACTGGCTGCTGTTCGCGATGGAAAGCCCGAATGCATCCGGTGGTCGCGGCCTCTGTTTCCTGCATGTCTACAATCAATATGGCGTACTACTCGCGACCGTGGCGCAAGAAGGCCTGATCCGTTTGCGCGACGATAAAAAATGAAATCTTCCTATGCCCGTTTTGCCACGATCAACCTGATCGGCCTGCTGCTGAGCGGCTTGTTGTTCACCTGGATTGCACGCGACGGCGCGCTGGATTTCCGTCTGGCGCAGCTATTCTTCGACGCGCCCAGCCATAGTTTTCCCTTGCGTGTTTCCGATGCGCTGGATCTGTGGGGGCATACAGTACTGAAATTATTTACGGTATGGATACTTGTCATTGCCGCGGTCGTGCTGGTGGTCAGCAATTGGGTCGATGCGTTGAAGCCGTGGCGACGCGCACTTTTCCTGTTTGTACTGATGGCCGGTTGCGCTGCTTTCGTGGTGCAAACCCTGAAAGGTGCGAGCGTGCATTCCTGCCCTTGGGATATCAATACTTTCGGTGGTACGGCGCAGTGGTTTCCGCTCTTTGGCCCTATCGGTGCAATGTCCGGCCCCGGCCTGTGCTGGCCCGGCGGCCATGCTTCCGGCGGCTTTGCGGTGATGGCGGGTTACTTCGCGCTGCGCGACAGCAAACCAAAATTTGCGCGGGCGATTCTATGGTTCAGCCTGGGGATAGGTGCGGTGATGAGTCTGGTACAAATGGCGCGCGGTGCGCATTTCCTGTCGCACAATTTGTGGAGCATGTGGCTGGTGTGGGCGACTTGCTTCGTCATTGATGCGTTGTTGCGCGTCATACTGCCGCCGCCGCGTGGTGCGGTGAATGCTTAAGGCTGCTGCAATTCTTTGCTGATACGCGCTGCAGTTTCTTCATCGTGTTTCAGCCGACGCCGGTCCAGCCACCATGCGAGTACAGGCAGCACGATGAAACCTCCGGGCGCGACAAACAAGACCATGTAAGGACTCAATTCCACCAGCTTGTGCAGATGTACCTTGATGCGTTTGCGATCAAGCTCGGTCCACCGATAGCCATTGCGTTGTTTCATCAGCAAGGGCAAAAGGCCACGCATCTGCGTCATCTCATCCCACAGGCGTACGCGTTCCCGGCTCTGGATGGCCCACAGTGAATAAGCTGAGTTGCGGATCAGGCGAAAAGGGGATGCGATAGAAGCAATGATTCGACGTGGCACGTAAGATCCGAAAGGAAAAGGGCTGAGGCTCACCCCGATTCTACGCGAAGCGGGCTGAACCGGCTGGGAAAGCAAAAATAGCCAATTTCTATCAAATTCTTTGTTTAAATCAATTTGTCCTATCAAATGAGAATCGCTATCATCTGTTACAAGGCTCAGGCAAAGATGACAGAAAGGATTCCACCATGGTCACAGCAGCAAAAACCGTCAGTCAGGTCGCAATGCACATGAGTGTTGCGTTCGCCGTCATGTATGTCGCCACCGGTTCGCTCGCATTGGGCGGTGTGGCCGCAGTGGTCGAACCTATTTGTAATGTGATGTTGCTGCCCTTGCATGACAAGATGTGGGAACGTATCCGCGCCCGGGTCGAAGCGCGCAAGGCAAATGCTGCAGCTTCGTCCACCTCTTCCGGTATGCAGGCGGTCTGAGCGCCGACCAGTTTGCAGTCGCAAGCCGCTGATCATCAGCGGCTTTTTTATTGGCAGGCGCGGTACAAGCTGTCGGATAATAGTCAGCTTGATTGCTACTTACTTTGCAGTGACAACTCGCCTTACGCTTACAGGAATGTGTTCATGAAAATCGCGATACTCGATGACTATCAGGATAGTGTGCGTCACCTGGATTGTTTCTCGCTGCTGGCCGGGCATGAAGTCAAAATCTTTACCAATGGTGCGCGTGGCGTCGGCCAGCTGGCGATCCGGCTGGCGAGTTTTGACGCGCTGGTGCTGATACGTGAACGCACGGTCCTGTCGCGGCAGTTACTGGAAAAATTGCCGAACCTGAAACTGATTGCGCAAACCGGCAAGGTCAGCGGTCACATTGATTTGCCGGCTGCTGCAGCACGTGGCATCACGATAGTCGAAGGCGTCGGTGACCCGACTGCACCGGCGGAACTGACGTGGACCCTGATCATGGCCGCGATGCGCAAACTGCCGCAATACGTGAACAACCTGAAGGATGGCTTGTGGCAAATTGCATCGATGTCGCCGGCGCGCAATACCCTCGGCACTGCGCTCAAGGGACGTACCTTGGCAATCTGGGGTTATGGCCGTATCGGGCAAATGATCGCGGCTTACGGCAAAGCCTTCGGCATGGATGTGATGGTATGGGGACGCCCTGCCAGTTGTGAAGCGGCGGTGCGCGACGGTTACCGCGCCGCTTCATCGCAACAGGCTTTCTTCAGCGAGGCCGATGTATTGACATTGCACTTGCGCCTGAACGATGCGACGCGTGGCATTGTTACCGCCGACGACCTAGCACGCATGAAACCGCAAGCCTTGTTCGTCAATACCAGCCGCGCCGAGTTGGTGGCAACGGATGCATTGCAGGCAGCATTGGAACAAGGTCGTCCCGGCTATGCAGCACTTGATGTGTTTGAAAATGAACCGTTGCCGCCCGGCTCTCCCTTGCTGCGCATGGAGAATGTACTGGCGTCGCCGCATCTCGGCTATGTGGAGAAAGACAGCTACGAACTTTATTTCGGCAGTGCATTTCAAAACATCGTCGATTTCGCCAATGGCACGCCGAAGAATGTATTGAAGTGAATGCCTGCGGTGTAAGAAGCGCGTCAGTGCTTATTTGACGGTATCGGGTTTGTCCTTGCTGCTTTTCGCAGGCTTGGGCAGCACGGTCGCAGTGGTACTGGCGAGGTGTGCACTACCCAGCAACTTGGTCCAGCCCGGTGGCCATGGCAAGGCCGGGCCGCTGTACTCCGGCACACCACGTCGAACCGGAATGACCGGCAAGGCTTCCGGAATACGGCCATCCTGTTTATCCCAACCCAGTGAAAAGGTGTAGTCCGGCAGCAAAGCCTCGCACACCATATCGAACCATGCGGCGTGGTCTTCATCGCGTCCCAATGCCTGTGCCAGGCCGGTCGGATCGAACTGCGCCAATGTGCTGGCCAGCTCTTCGGTGGTTTCACCGGGCGCATCACCCCAACCCATCACCGGATTGCAGTTGTATTCGGCACCCGAGCCATACCAGCCTTCGCGCCAGGGACGTTCCATCCAGTTGCGCGGGCCGGTGAATAAATGCCAGCGCCAATGCAGGCCCGACGGTTTGGGCCAGCTGTACAGATACAGGCGTTGGTACCCGGCCTTATGCAACTCGCGCACCATCGCCATCAAGCGCGCATGCGGCATCGGATCCGGCGGTGTGCGTCGAAACAGGATCGCTTCACCATCCGCGTGCTGTACCTCATCGGTCGACAGATTCAAGTCGAGCGTGCGCATTTCATTGCCGAAGCGCGCAGAGATCCAGCCAGTCATCAAGTTAACGGCCGTAATCACACCATAGCCACGATGGCGATGGAAGATGACGGTGCCTGGAGCGATAGGTTTCATGGCTAAAGCGGTGTTCGTAAGATTTGTTTAATCAAGGTTTCGATCCCGCGCTAGTGTAGCGGGATTTTCTGTTGTGCATGCCTGGTCTGTCGCATTTTTTCGCGCAAGAAAATGGCGCTCTGATACACGTGCGCACCATTATGGTGCGAGGCAAGCGACCAAGTATACCGTGTTGGCGACAGCTGTGAATACACGTGCCGGAAATGCCGCTTCCAAGTGCGGATTAAGGCCGCATGGGTGGTCTGCAAATTGCTTTGAAGCATCTAAACGCGCAAGAAACACCAGCGCCATGTCCCGCAATCAGGAACGCGGGGCAGCAACAGAATAATCAAAGCCCGGGAGCCCATCATGAATCCGCAAGCCTCGCTACAAATCGATACCTTCCTGCCTTATATGCGCGACGTCAGCCGTTGCGAGCAATCCTTGCGAGAGTTGAACCTGATGTGGCGCATGATCGAAGCATCGGCCAAGATGAATTGTCCGGTCGAGGCCAAGGCCATCCTGCCAACCATGGCTGCGACGCGCGCCGGTTTCAATCGCCTCGAGCAGGAACTGGTCAGCAGCCTGGTGCGCGAAAAAGTCGCGAATGTACTTGAAGAGATTGGTACCAAGGCACAGTACGTCATCGATATCGTGGTGCGTAATCTGTACGAGCGTACCGCCGACGTCGGCTTCCTCGCGACCGACCGTGAGTTGTGCAGCTTCGTCGCCGGCCTGCATGAAGACCGCGACATGATACGTGCGCGCCTGCGTGCCTATCGCAACAAGTACACCGTCTACGATGAAATCATGTTGATCGATGTGGCCGGCAATGTGCTGGTACAGATTGATGAAGCGACACCGCTGGAAGGTACGACCGATCCCTTGCTGCATGCGACGCTGGCTTCCGATACCTATGTCGAAACCTTCCGTGCCACCGACCTGCGTCCGGGCAAGCATGAAGCGTTGGTTTACTCGCGCCGCATGCATCATCCGGATACCGGCGCGGTGGTCGGCATCCTCTGCCTGTGTTTCCATTTTGAAGAAGAGATGGCAGGCATCTTCCGTTCGCACCGTGACCCGGCGCAACGCTCGAACATGCTGCTGCTGGATGGCAGCAATCGTGTGATTGCCAGCGCCGATCCTTTGTGGATACCGGTCGGTGCGACGGTGCCGGTGAACCGTGACGCCGATCCACGCCTGGTGGTGTATGGCGGCCGTGAATACCTGGCGCGCACTTTCTCGGCGGATGGTTACCAGGGTTATATGGGGCCGCCGGGCTGGCAAGGGCAAGTCATGATTCCGGTTGAGCTCGGCTTTACCGGTTTGGCGACGACTGCCTTGAAATCGCTGGATGCGGACGTGGCCGACGGCTTGCTGTCGCACGCGCAATCCTTTTGCCCGCCTTTGTTTGAAATCATGAGTGCGGCCGAAACCATACGGCGCGTCGTGTGGAATGGCCAAGTCATGACGGCCGGTCAAAACGGCGAATTGCTGAAACTCAAAACCATCCTGGAACAAATCAGTGAAACCGGTGCGCGCAGTAATGAACTGTTTTCGCAATCGATACGTGATCTGTACGAAACCGTATTGTCGTCCAGCCTCAGCGATTCGGAATTTGTCTCGCACCTGATGGTCGATCTGCTGGATCGCAATTTGTATGAGCGCTCGGATGATTGCCGCTGGTGGGCGCTGACGCCGGAACTGCAAGTGGCGCTGGCCGAACCGCATAAATCGGCGGAGAGCGTGGCGCGCCTGACCGAGATCCTCGATTACATCAACTCGCTCTACACGGTTTACACCCGTATCTTTATTTACGATAGCGAAGGCGTGATCATTGCCAGCACCGACTTCAAGGAAGATGGCCTGGAAGTGGTCGGTACCAGCATAGACGGCACGACGCTGGAAAACGTCGCGATGTTGCGCAGTGACCAGCAGTATTACGTCACACCATTTGAAAGCACGGCCTTGTACGGAGAACGTCCGACCTATGTGTATCACGCTGCGATCCGTCATCCGGAACATACGGCGCAGATGGTGGGTGGCATCGGCATTGTGTTTGATGCCGAGCCGGAATTCGCCGCCATGCTCAAAGGCGCGCTGGGTGACAAGGAAGACGTCAGCGCCCTCTTCATCAATCGCAGCGGCCGCATTATCTCCAGCACCGATCCGACCCGTCCGGTCGGCGATGTACTGGAAATCGCGCCGGAACTGTTGGCGATGGAAAACGGCAGCAGCACCTCTCGTATCGTGATCCATGACGGTCATTACGCCATCCTCGGTTGCACGGTATCGCATGGCTATCGCGAGTTCAAGACTTCGGATGGGTATCGCGAAGATGTGTTGGCGGTGGTTTACAAATCCTTCGGTGAAGAACGGCAAAAACTCAATAACGGCAACAATGTCGATACCACGCTGGAAGTCGACATCAATGCGGTGCCGGGCCGTGAATTCGCCACCTTCTTTATCGATGGTTCGCTGTTTGCGATTGCCGCCGAACATGCAGAAGAAGCCTTGCCGGCTTCGGCCGTATCACCGGTCTCGATGGGCGGTCGTGCGGAACGCATAGGCATACTCGGGCTGCATCATGACAATGAAGCCAAACGTTTCGTCTGGGTCTTTGACCTGGGCCACCTGATGCGCGGCTATCGTTCCGAGATAGACAGCAGCAGCCAGGTCATCATCGTCAGGCGTGGCTCACAAAGCATAGGTTTGCTGGTCAGCGAATTGCACGGCGTGCCGGAATTCCAGGAGTCGCAAATCACGCCGACGCCATTAGCCAGCCCGAGCGATGGCATGCTGGTGACAGAAGTCATCCAGGCCAATGGTGGCCGTTTGCTGATCCAGGCAATCAATGTCGATCATTTGTTCGCCTTGCTGAACGACGAAGAAATCCCGATGCCGGCAGCAGCCGGTGCGGAACCCATGAAAATCGCCGCATAAGTTTGAAAGAAATCAGTCTGAAAGATGGATGGGCGCGGATATCGCCAGAGAGGCAAGCCCATCCATTTGTAAATTTATCGGCCAATAATTGCGCGCCTCTTTTCACAATCGCCCGGCTCGCGTTATGATGCGATATCCGCTTTTGGACTATCTCTGTTGTGTGACTCTAAATGACACTGCGCATCATCGCTACCGGCGGTACTTTCGATAAGCATTACGATGAAATTACCGGTCAGTTGAATTTCAGTCATGGTCACCTGCCGCAGGTCATCAAGCGTGCCCGCATCACGGTGCCGCTACAGCTGGAACAACTCCCCTTCCTCGACTCGCTGGATATGCACGATGCGGATCGCCAGCGCATTGCAGCATCCTGCCTGCGCGCCGATGAAACCAGTATTGTCGTGGTTCACGGCACCGACACCATGCGTGAAACCGCCGAAGTATTGGGCGCTGCACAATTACCGAAGACCATCGTCCTGACCGGTGCGATGATCCCTTATGAAGTCAAGAATTCGGACGCCCTGTTCAACTTCGGCTTCGCATGCGGCATTGCACAAGCGTTGCCGCATGGCGTGTACATCGCGATGAATGCACAAATCTTCACCTGGAATAATGTGCGCAAGAACCGCAGTGCCGGTGTCTTCGAAAAAATCTGATCCGATTTCCCCTATCGCTGTAAACCTGCCCGGCGCTTAAAAGTTATGCGTCAGGGTCAGGCGGACCGATCGCGGTTCGACCGGATGCGAGTGGATGTCATTCACGCCACCGGCCACTTCACCGTTCAGGCGTGAGCTGTAGTAATAGTCGATATCACTGGCTTTGCGATCAAACAGATTGAATACATCCAGCGTCAGCCTGGTCTTGGGGTTGACCTTGTAACCCACGCGCGCGTAAGCAATCGCCGTCGCCTTGGAGCGCACGCTATTGTTTTCGATGAGTGGGCGTGCGCCAAAATAGCGGTACTGGAATGCGCCATACCAGCGGCCAAGCCCGGTGACGGTAGCGCCAAATGATACGACCCGGTCGATCGAACCGGGGATGTAGTCGCCGGCCGGATCCGCATCGCGATAACGCGCGCGCGACAAGGCCAGGTCGAGGTCAAACAAGAGCCAGGGTCGCGCGATGTAATGGTTATTCCATTCGATGCCGGTACGACGGCTGGCGCGGCTTGGTTCGGTTTCACCGGCATCACCGACAAACAACAATTCCGAATCAATATCCAGGCGCCATAAGGCCAGCGAGCTTTGCAGATTGGGGATGATCTCCGTACGCAGCCCCACTTCCGCGCCGCGCGTGGCAACCAAAGGCGTTACCGGCGTGGATGCGCCGCCGCCCGGCAATTGCGTCTGCGTGGTGCCGCGGGCGTCATTGCTATGGAAGCCTTTGCCATAGTTCACGAAGTATTCGGTCTTGGCCCAGGGTCCGAAGATCAGCGACAGTTTGGGCGATACGGTATGGTCACGCGCCTTGCCTGAATTGCCGGCGATGTCGCTGTCTACATTGAAGCGGTAGGCGTCATAGCGCAGTGCCGCCACGGTGCGGAATTTCTCCAGCCATTGCGCAGAGTTCTCCGCGTAGACACCTATGCTGGCTTCCTTCACTTTGTCTTCGCGTACGGTGGCGGTGCGCTCTTGGGCAATGGTGTCATACAGGCCGACCGGCGACAAACGGTCATAGCGTGTTTGGAAGCCAATCTTGTTTTGCATGGTAATGCCGCCGATTTTATCTATCCACGTTTGCGCGGCATTCAGGCCATACATGCGCCGGTTTTCACTTTGCTGGAATTGATCTCCATCAATAGGGTTATCCAGCAAGTAAGTGAAATTGCTAAACAAATTGAGTTTGGATTGCACCGCATACGCATTCAGTTCGAACAGGCTGTCCTGGCTGCGTTTATGCATCGCATAGCTCAGGCTGTAACGCGAAGTGCTACCACCGTCGGTCGGATCAATTGCGCCAAAGCGGCCGATCAGGCCGGCATTGATCGCGCGTTGTGGAATCTGGTCGGTGGAGTTCCATGTGTTCTTGTAAGCCATACCGGTAATGCTGAAGCCTTCGTATTGATTGCCGCCGGTGTACTTCAGGGTGCCGCTGTACTTGCGCAAATCTTCCGGGTTGTCCCACGGCCCTTTGTTGCGTGTGACTTCGAGGCCATACAGCAGTGTGCCGCTGCCGGCATCGAAAGAGTCGGCCAGTACCGTGCGTTGGTAGCCGTGGCTACCCGCGGTAATCGAAGCGATGCCTGAAGGCAGCTTGTCGGCCAGGCGCATATGCGCGGCACCGGCCGACGCGAAATCGCCTTCGTCTGCAAAGTAAGGCCCCTTCTTATAGTCAATCCGGTCTATCAGTTCGGGGATGATGAAGTTGATATCCGTATAGCCCTGGCCGTGGGCATGGGTGCGCATATTGACCGGTACATCGTCGACATAGGTGGCAAAGTCGGTACCGTGATCCAGGTTGAAGCCGCGCAAAAAGTATTGATTGGCCTTGCCGTCGCCACTGTGCTGCGTCACGATCATGCCGGGCACGAATTCCAGTAGTTCACCGGTGCGTAGCGCAGGCCGATTCTCGACCAGGCTGGAGGTGGCAGTGCCCTGACTGGCGGCATTGGAGCTGCCGACGGCATTGTTGTAGTGGCTGGTGACGTTGATGACGTCCAGTTCGGTCGGTTCCACTGCGATGGCTGGACCGATTGCCGCCAAGGCCAGTGATATCGCCAATGGCAGCTTCTTTTTGCGAGCTTGCATACCTGCTTTCAAATGTCTCGTGTGATGACGGCTTAATTTTTATAGTGTTTTGCCGAATAGTCCGGCACCGGGGGGCAACACGCCTTGATCCGGCTGTTGTACATTGCTATCAATGCGCCAGACATTTAGCAAAAAACGTACCTGTCTTTACAGGTATTCGCGCTACCGCCCACTCTGTAAACAATAGCGAGATCGACCATGCACACGGCAGATGAAGAACTTTCGATTCCCAGGGCCATCGTCACCGATCGCGTCGCGCGGCTGCGCCTGCTGACGGGTTTGCTGCAGGGTGCCATCCTGTATGCACTTTATTTCAGCCTGAAAGAGAAATTCTGGCCGGCCACCAACGGCTATCTGTTTTCGCCGTTGTCGATGATCTTTGTTTTTGTTCCCATCCTCTTTATCTCTGCACTCGGGCATTTGAATGCGCGGCGCATGTGGATCTGGATGGTCGTCGCCGCACTGATATGCGTGTTGATGGGTGTTTACGATATCTGGCGCATCGGCTTCGACGACAGCAATCATTTGTTTGGTGAAAGTGGATTCCGGCGTACGCCATCCATCCTGGTACTACTGTTTGTCACCGGCGGCTTTTATATCGCGCATGCACTGGTGCTGGCTGCGGCTGCCGACGAGCGCCGCATCGCGCGTTATCCGACTTATTTTGAAACAGCCTGGAAGCTGATCATCCAGGTCAAGTTTTCCATCCTCTTCGTCGCTGTCTTGTGGCTGATCCTGTGGCTGGGTGCGACGCTGTTCATGCTGGTCAAAGTCAATTTCCTGCAAAAGCTGCTGGAGCAGTCATGGTTTGCGATCCCGGTCATCACCTTTGCTTTTTCTACCGCGTTACACATTACCGATGTGCGTCCGGGCATCGTGCGCGGCATACGCAGCCTCTTGCTCGTGCTGATGTCGTGGTTGCTGCCGATCACCGCCTTGATCGTCGCCGGTTTCCTGCTCACGCTGCCATTTACCGGGCTTGAACCTTTGTGGGCAACGCGCCATGCGACTGCGGTCTTGCTGGGCGCGACCGCGACATTGGTGGTCTTGATCAATGCCGCCTTCCAGGGCGGTGAAGTCGGCAAGGAAGTCGCACGTGTATTGCGCATCAGTGCGCGGCTGGCTTGCCTGCTTTTGTTGCCGATGACGCTGATTGCGATTTATTCGCTGACCCTGCGCGTACAGCAATACGGCTGGAGCAATGACCGCGTGATCGCCGCCGCCTGCCTGTTGGTCGCAGCTTGCTACGCTTGCGGCTATCTGTGGGCGGCTGTGGAACGCGGCGTCTGGCTGGCGCGTATCGCGGCAATTAATGTGTTGACGGCATTCCTGGTGCTGGCGGTATTGATTGCATTATTTACGCCTGTCGCTGATCCGGCGCGGATTTCGGTCGCTAACCAGTTGGCGCGCCTGCAATCGGGCCAGGTCAGTGCCGATAAATTTGACTTTGATTACCTGCGCTTCGATGGCGCGCGCTACGGCGACCGTGCCTTGAAGGCATTCAAGGAAAAGGCCGAAGGTCCGGATGCGGAACTGATTCGCAAACGCGCCACTGCCGCGCTGGAAAAGAAAGGCCGCTGGAGCCAGCAAAATCCGAATGCCAATACGCAGACCCGCAGTGAAAATATTACCGTCTGGCCGAACGGGCAAACCCTGCCGGAAGCCTTCCTCAAGCAGGATTGGGGTAATAGCGGACGGAATTACCTGCTACCGGATTGCCTGAAGTTGCAAGACAGCAAATGCAATGCCTACCTGCTGGATCTGGATGGCGACGGCAAAACCGAAATCTTGTTGAGAAACGTGCAGGATTACGGGCAACTGGTGGTGTTTTCACACCAGACCGACGGTTGGAAGCCGGCCGGCACCATGACCGGCAACCAGAATTGCAAGGAAGTGGCGCAAGCCCTGGCGGAGGGCCACGTTCGTACTGCGCCGCCCTTGTTCAATGACCTGGAGGTAGCGGGCCAGCGCTTGCACGTGCAACCATGGCCGGCCGACCAGCTTAAATGTAATGCACTGGCGGGTACTAATTAAGCGCTGCGGCAATACAAACACAAGTTGTAGGGCTAATGCGCTTTACTTCAAACTTTGTTTTTAAATTTGTACTAGAATTTAAATCGAGTGGCTGTGAGTCGTACTGTAAAGCAGCAGCCTTTCACCAAGCTCAATCCACAACTCAATTATTAAGGGGAATTCGGCTGAACTCTTGAGTATCCAAGTTATCAAACGATGAGATCAAACTGAGAGACATAACGCAATCACTTGGAGGAAAAAAATGGATAAAGCACTGAAATCATGTCCGTTTTGCGGCAGCAAAGCAGAATTGAAAGAAGCCCATTACCTTGAATCCGAATTGCCTTACAGCTACGTGCATTGCACGAGTGAAAGTTGCACCCTCAACCACAACACTGCGCATTTCAGCGGCAACACGGAAGCCAGGAATAGCGAAAATGCAGTCAGCGCCTGGAACAAACGACTGGAAATCCCGGCCCTGCACCACTAGTTAAACCTGCAGTAACAAAGATCAATGGCTTGGGCGACCAAGCCATTTTTACGTGCGCTCCGTTTTTTAGATGGATGCAGCCAATAAAAAAGCCCGCCTGAGCGAGCTTTTTTGTTTTTAGCTGTCAACATCAAATCAGGATGATGGCAGCGACGATGCCGAGCAGGATAGACCACTTCACCAAATAGTAGAGCGGCTTGTTATAAGCCTTCAATTTCTTGCCGTTGGCGCGGATCGCATAGATATTCTTGAAAGCGCGGTTCACGCCGCCAGTGCGATCTTCCATGTCATTCGGTGCCGCCGTTGCTGACATCACCGTATTGCTGAACCAGTGGTTCACCGCTTGCGCCCAGCGCCATTTCATTTTGCGTTCCAGATCGCAGAACAGGATGATGCGGTTCTTGTCGCTATTGTTGGCGGCCCAGTGGATATAGGTTTCATCGAAGATCACCGCTTCGCCGTCGCGCCAGCTGTAATCGACGCCATCCACATTGATGAAGCAGCGATCATCATTTGGCGTCACCAGGCCAAGGTGATAGCGCAGCGAACCGGCATACGGATCACGGTGCTTACCGAGGTCCGCGCCCGGTGGCAATTGCGCGAACATCGCCGCCTTGATGCACGGGATCGAATCGAGAATTTCCACCGTGCGCGGGCAACGGGCGATCGCCGACGGATGGCTGTCACCGTACCACTTCAGATAAAAACGGGTCCAGCCGCGACGGAAGAAGGAATTGAAACCGGCGTCGTCCATCTTGGCGGATGCCTTGATGCCGCCTTCGCTTTGCAGCGCAACGGCTTCATCGCGAATCACTTCCCACTGGTCGGCCAGCTTTTTCAATTCCGGGTAGCTGTTGACGTCGTGGTAAGGCTTGTCCGGCAGGCTGGAAAACAGCGTCATGAACGCATTGATAGGCGCCATGAAAGTCGAATGGTCAGTCGACTGACGCAACCATTTATGCCGTATCTTGCCGCGGTAATGTGTATAGCAAACGCTGGCCAGAAACAGCGTGATAAGGGTCCATTTAATCATTGGTCTGGATGATTTCAGATGCGAAAAAGCAAATTGTACCGAACTGCAGCGGGCTCTGCAGAAAGGTGTTGCTCTCTGAACATTATCTTAACAAACGGGGGATTTTTGGCCGGGAGGCCCTGGCTAGCCGGCGTTCCTGCCTGCGGCTAGCCATGCTTCGGATCGCTACGCCGGGTGGTAGCGATCCGTTGACGGTTGTGGATCAGGCGATGGCGTCCAGCGCCTGGTTCAGCGTATTGCTTGGGCGCATGGCCTTGCTGGTTTTGCTGACATCCGGATGATAGTAACCACCGATATCGACCGGCTTGCCTTGTGCCGCTTTCAATTCGGCCACGATGGTGGCTTCATTGTCAGCCAGCGCTTTGGCCAGGCCCTTGAATTGCGCCTGCAGGTCCGGATCTTCGGTTTGCTCGGCCAGTGCCTGCGCCCAGTACAGTGCGAGGTAGAAATGGCTGCCGCGGTTGTCGAGGCCGCCGACCTTGCGTGCCGGTGACTTATCGGTATCGAGGAATTTGCCGGTTGCCTGGTCCAGGGTTTTCGCCAGTACCAATGCTTTCGCATTGCCGTAGGCATTGCCGAGGTGTTCCAGCGAAGCGGCCAATGCCATGAATTCGCCGAGCGAATCCCAGCGCAGGAAATCTTCTTCAACGAATTGCTGTACGTGTTTAGGTGCGGAACCACCGGCACCGGTTTCAAACAAACCGCCACCCGCCATCAATGGCACGATGGACAGCATCTTGGCGCTGGTGCCCAGCTCCATGATAGGGAAGAGATCGGTCAGGTAATCGCGCAAGACGTTGCCGGTAACCGAAATCGTATCCTTGCCGGCGCGTATGCGGTCGATCGAGAATTTGGTTGCTTCGACCGGCGACAGGATGCGCAGGTCCAGGCCTTTGGTGTCGTGGTCTTTCAGGTAGTGATTCACCTTGGCGATGATTTGCGCATCGTGTGCACGTTTTGCATCGAGCCAGAACACGGCCGGTGTGCCGGTAGCGCGGGCACGATTGACGGCCAGCTTGACCCAGTCCTGGATAGGCGCATCTTTGGTCTGGCACATGCGGAACAGGTCGCCGGCTTCGACTTTTTGCTCGAGCAATACCTTGCCGCTTTCATCTGTCACGCGCACCACGCCGTCCGTTGCGAGCTGGAAGGTCTTGTCGTGTGAGCCGTATTCTTCGGCGGCTTGTGCCATCAGGCCGACGTTAGGCACGCTGCCCATGGTGACCGGATCGAAAGGACCGTTTTGTTTGCAGTCGTCGATGACGACCTGGTAAATATCGGCATAGCAGCGATCCGGGATCACGGCTTTCGCATCCTGCAAGTCGCCGGCAGCATTCCACATCTTGCCGGAATCGCGGATCATCGCAGGCATCGACGCATCGACGATCACGTCGCTAGGGACGTGCAAAGTCGTGATGCCCTTGTCGGAATTCACCATCGCCAGTGAAGCGCGTTGGGTGTAAGCCGCTTCCACATCGGCGACGATGGCAGCCTGGGTATCGGCCGGCAATGTTTTGATGCGGGCGTACAAATCGCCGATGCCGTTGTTTGGATCAAAGCCGACTTGCTTCAATACTTCTGCATGCTTGCTCAGTGCGTCTTTGTAAAACACCGCAACCACATGACCGAAGATGATGGGGTCAGACACCTTCATCATCGTCGCTTTCAAATGCACCGAGAACAATACGTTCTTGGCCTTGGCATCGGCGATTTGCGCTTCGATGAAGCTGCGCAAGGCATTGCGGCTCATTACCGCCGCATCGATGATCTCGCCTGCTTTGACAGCAGTCTTTTCTTTCAATACTGTCTTGCTGCCATCGGCTGCAAACAGTTCAATCTTCACATTGCCGGCTTGTTCGATCAGCGCGGATTTTTCGCTACCGTAGAAATCGCCATTGTCCATATGTGCGACATGCGCTTTCGAATCCTTAGCCCAGGCACCCATCTTGTGCGGGTGCTTGCGTGCATAGTTCTTGACCGACAAAGGTGCGCGGCGATCCGAGTTGCCTTCGCGCAGTACCGGATTGACCGCACTGCCCTTGATCTTGTCATAGCGTGCCTTGACGTCTTTTTCTTCGGCGCTATTCGCTTCATCCGGATAGGACGGCAGCTTGTAACCCTGCCCTTGCAATTCCTTGATCGCTGCTTTCAGTTGCGGGATCGAGGCGCTGATATTAGGCAACTTGATGATGTTCGCTTCTTCCCTGGTCGCCAGCTCTCCGAGTTCGGCCAGCGCCGGTGCAATCTTTTGCTTGTCGTCCAGGTAGTCAGGGAACGCCGCCAGGATACGGGCCGCCAGTGAAATGTCGCGGGTTTCAACGGCGATGCCGGAAGTGCGGGTGAATGCTTCGACGATAGGAAGTAATGAATACGTTGCCAGCGCAGGCGCTTCGTCAGTGAGGGTATAGATAATCTTCGAACGTGCGGGCATGGTCATTTCCTATTGTGCTGAGGTAAAGAAATATCAAAGCAAAGAGCGGCTCTTGCCGTCGATCGATGCGATGAAACGTTTGTGTGGAGCATCTGCTGAATGCCCTTGCCGCTATCCACGACGATGACAAAGGCACTGCTATTACCTGGCCGTTGCAGATTCGGCTGAGTATCACACCGGTCTCTTGATGGCAGATCTGGGTCGCCAATTCAGTTTCAGTGTGACTAGAGCCCAAATTGTACCGAACTGGCGCCAAATGCGCAGGATTGCCTGCCGGCGCGGGTATTTCATGCCAAATTTGAAACGAGCAGCTATTTATCAGTGCGATGGATGGAGATACAGGGATAAGGACAAGGGGATGGTCGGGACTTGCCGATCATCCCCTTGCCGGTACTGCAGGATTTACTTGCCGATACAGAAGCGGCTGAAAATCACGCCGAGCAAATCGTCGGAAGTGAATTCGCCGGTGATGCTGGACAATCGTTCCTGTGCCAAGCGCAATTCTTCGGCGAACAAATCCAGCGCCGGATCCGTTGCTTCACTATCATGCGCCGCGTGTTGCGCCGCCATTTCCAGATGGTCATGCGCTGACTTCAAGGCAACCAGATGGCGTTCGCGCGCCAGGTAGAGCGATTCGCCGGTTTGTTGCCAGCCGATCAGGCGCAATAATTCACCGCGCAGCAAATCCATACCTTGCAGGTCGGTAGCCGACACATAGATATGCGTCGAATCCGGCATGCGGTCGATTGCAGGGCGGTGACCGGACAGGTCGATCTTGTTCCAGATGCGCATGACCGGGATATTTTCCGGGAAGCGTTCGACGATTTGTTCATCGGCCCGGGTCGGGCCGCGGTTGGCATCCAGCATGTGGATGATGACGTCGGCGGTCTTTACTGCAGCCCAGGTGCGTTCGATACCGATGCGCTCTACTTCGTCGGTCGCATCACTGGCATCGCGGATGCCGGCGGTGTCGATCACATTAACCGGTATGCCTTCGATCTGGATGGTTTCAATCACCTTGTCGCGGGTGGTACCGGCAATCGCGGTGACGATGGCGACATCGCTGCCGGCCAGTGCATTCAGCAACGAAGACTTACCGACGTTCGGTTGCCCGGCCAATACGATATTCAAGCCGTCGCGCAGCAAGGCACCTTGTGAAGCCTGGGTGAAAACAGCTTGCAGTGCCTCGCGTATGCCATTGAGCTGGCCGCGGGCGTCGGATTTTTCCAGGAAGTCGATTTCTTCTTCCGGGAAGTCCAGCGTGGCTTCGACCAGCATGCGCAGGTTGGTGATCTTGTCGACCAGGTCCTGGATGGTTTTCGAGAAAGCGCCGGACAAGGATTGTGAGGCCGACTTGGCGGCGGCTTCGGTCGAGGCTTCGATCAGGTCGATCACGCCTTCGGCTTGCGCCAGGTCCAGTTTGTCATTGAGGAAGGCGCGATGCGTGAATTCACCCGGTTGTGCCATGCGTAGACCGATATCAGTACCCGCTTCCAAGCAACGTGTCAGCAGCATTTGCAGCACGATCGGACCGCCGTGGCCTTGCAGTTCCAGCACGTCTTCACCGGTATAGGAGTGCGGTGCCTTGAAGTAGATCGCCAAACCCTGGTCGATCACACTGCCATCGGCATTGACGAAGTTGGTGAAAGTCGCATGGCGCGGCTGTAGTTCGGCACCTTTGGTGGCGCACACTGCCTCGATGATGGAAGAGATATTTTTACCGGAGACGCGTACGACGCCGATGCCGCCACGGCCTGGAGCGGTGGCGATTGCTGCGATGGGGGAAGAGTCAAAGTTCATGCAGTAATTCTATAGGTTGTTCAGATGTTTTAGGCAACAAAAAAGCCCGCAAACAACACGGGCTTTTTTTATTTGCGGTAATCGGTGATTACCGGCGCTGATTTAGTTCACGATGCCCATCTTTTTACTGATGGTCCATTGCTGCGCAATCGACAGGATGTTGTTGACTACCCAGTACAGCACGAGGCCGGCAGGGAAGAAGAAGAACATCAGCGAGAATGCGATCGGCATGAACATCATGACTTTAGCCTGGATCGGATCCGGCGGAGTCGGGTTCAGCTTGGTCTGGATGAACATCGAAATCGCCATCAGGATAGGCAGGATACCGATGGTCAGATGGAAAGAACCGATCATGTACGAACCGAACAGGGTATCCGGCGACGCCAGATCGCTGATCCACAGCCATGGTGCATTACGCATTTCGACGCTGGCCAGCAGTACCCAGTACAGCGAAATGAAGACCGGGATCTGGATCACGATAGGCATACAGCCGCCCAAAGGATTGATCTTTTCTTTCTTGTACAGCTCCATCATGGCCGCATTCATCTTTTGCGGTTCGCCTTTGTACTTGGTACGGATTTCCGTCATCTTAGGCGTGACCAGTTTCATCTTGGCCATGCTGCGATAGCTGGCAGCCGACAATGGGAAGAACGCCAGTTTGATGACGATGGTCAGCACCACAATGGTCCAGCCCCAGTTGCCGAGCAATTGGTGGATCTGGATCATCAGCCAGAAAATCGGTTTGGCGATAATCGTCAGCCAGCCATAATCCTTGACCAGTTCAAAGCCAGGGGCGACTGCTTCCAGGCGTTTGGATTCTTGCGGGCCGGAATACAGCGTCGCGTCCATCGACTGGGTAGCACCAGGAGCAACTGCGCCCATAGGCATGATCGCGCCGACAGCGTACAGATTGGTTGCCAGTTTTTTGGTGAAGTATTCACGCGGCACATTGGCCGGTGGTACGAAAGCCGAAACGAAGTAATGCTGCACCATCGCGATCCAGCCGCTTTCGGCTTTCACGACGTGCTCGATCTTGCCTTTTTCGATCGATTCGAAAGTGACTTTCTGGAACTTGTCGCTATCCGAATAGACTGCAGGACCGGTGAAGGTGCTGTAGAACATCGATTCATTGTTCAGCTTCGAACCGTCGCGTACCAGTTGCAGGTAGAGCGATGGGTTGATCGCGGCAGCGGTTTTGTTGATGACATCATGTTTGATGTCGATCTTGTATTCGCCGCGCTTGAAGGTGTAGGTCTTGACCAGTTTGACGCCGTTTTGTTCGGCTTCCAGTACCAGTTGTACCTGGTCGCCGGCTTCCAGCGAGCGTGGGCCCGGGCGTACGGTGAACAGCGACTTGTGGTTAGGATATGCGCCGCCGATCAGGCC
This sequence comes from Janthinobacterium sp. Marseille, assembly GCF_000013625.1. NCBI lineage: Bacteria > Pseudomonadati > Pseudomonadota > Betaproteobacteria > Burkholderiales > Oxalobacteraceae > Janthinobacterium > Janthinobacterium sp. Marseille. Next base: position 4,108,673 of record NC_009659.1, read on the forward strand.
GGTCTGGCCGAGATAGGTACGTGGCGGGGTCGAATCGAACAGCACGATATCTTTGGTCGAATCCGAGCTTTCGTGGTGCGTCAGCAATTCGAGGTGACGGATTTCGCCGCCGACGGTATCGATGTCAGCCTTGATCAGGTCGGTCGTGATGGTCACGATTTCGCTTTTGGTCGGTGCTACGCTATCAGGCACACCGGTCGCATTGGCTGCGTGGGCGCTGGAAGTCGGGACATCTGCGGTTGGAGCCGCGGCCGTTTTACCGTCGTCAGTCGCAGCAGCAGGTTTGGCTGCTTGCGTGGTCGGATTGTCGAAGAAGATCGATGGTTTGCCGGTATAGCGGTTGTAGTTGTCCCACAGCATCAACAGTGAAAACGAGAACACAACCCACAGGACGGTACGTTTGATATCCATAAGTGTCTTAATCAGTAATCAGGAATGGCCGCAACCGCAAGCGGTTGTAGAAGTTTTGGACGATGATTTTTTGGGTACCGGATCAACGCCGCCGGCATGCCACGGATGGCATTTGCACAGGCGCTTGGTCGCCAAAAAGCTGCCCTTCAGTGCACCGTGCTCTTCAAGAGCCTCGATAGCATAGCTGGAGCAGCTTGGATAAAAGCGACAATTCTGTCCGAGAAACGGGCTGATGCCCAATTGGTAAGCACGTACCAGTAACTGCAAGATCGTTTTCATTTGTTCGCCTCCGGCAAACGCTGCGAAACACCTTGATGCAGACTTAGAGAAGCAAACAGTCGCGTCAATTCTTCCCGTAATGCGGCTTTCAGGCTGGCCGTGGTGGCTGGCCCTTTTTTCGAATTAACAGGTTGTGACAGACGAACGATGCAATCGATGGACGGCAATGCCGTTTGTCGGAACAATTCCCGCGTCACGCGTTTGATCGTATTACGAGTCACGGCACGTGGCGCGAAGCGCTTGGCTGCTACCACACCCAGACGGGCGTGTGGCAGATCGGTCTGACGCGTGTACAGCACGAAGTGTGCGGTACGTTGCACGGGTCGCAAACGAAAAACGGATGAAAATTCATCCGTTTTAACGATCCGCCGATCGCGTGCAAAGTCGAGCGAACGATCGCCGGTCACGCCATTCGCTTAAGCAGCGAGGCGTTTGCGGCCTTTAGCGCGACGTGCATTGAGCACAGCGCGGCCACCGCGGGTTGCCATACGGACGCGAAAGCCATGGGTGCGCTTGCGGCGTACGACGGAAGGTTGGTAAGTACGTTTCATGTTGGTCTCGCTAATCAGCAAATAATATAAATCGGAACATCACGCGCCCATCGCCAAATTTCTGGGCAGCTGGTGCATGCTGATGCCTGACTGGCGACAACACAACTTACCAACATCCTGGGTAGTGAACCCTGAATTAGACAGCATTTTCTGCTTCCCTGTCAATCACTTAGCATACTTTTACGCAAGAAGTACACATTGAAATAAGCGTCCAGCCTGTGGATAACTTTGCCGGTCAAGGGTAGAATAGGCCAACATGTGGCGCGCCGACCGGCATATAAATAGACCACCCTTGGCCGCCGCAGCAACACCCCCGAACAAATTCACGTAGACGATTC